>JBDGYW010000572.1:0-4679 GCA_039588935.1 Gemmatimonadota bacterium
ACGCTGTTCGCGATCCCACGCTGTTTCGGGCAGCCCTGAGCGGACCTCTGCGATCAAGGCATCCGGGATTGGGATGGGAGGGGTGTCCGTATCGGGGTACATACGATCCGGGCCTGGAAGTATGCGTTCGAACCCGTTTGTGCCGTCTCGATACGCTTGACGGGTCTCAGCCGGGACACCTAGCAGGGCGTCCTGTGCGCGCAAAAACAGTTCGCCGACTGCCACGGGAGCGTCTGCATCCGCGGCCCACACAACAACCATCGCGTCGCCGGAGTCCGCCTTGAGCTGTTTGCTCAGGCTGCGCCATTGGCGCGGATCGAGGCCATAGTCGCGGATATCTGAGTGGATCATGAAGGGACGATCCACCACGCACGCGACCACGCGAACGCGGTCCGCAAATTCACGAGCGAAGGTAACTCCAGGCTGAGTGGTGTTGCTCAACAACCCTCCGAACCCCGGCAACCTCACCGCACAGATCCTCTCATTCCTCTCCAAGGCGTTCCGGATCGGCGCAAAATCACAGTGGCGCAAGATCGTACCGGCATCGACGACCTTTTCGGACACCTCCCACGGCAATCCCTTTGCCGGGAGTTCCAACATATCGCGAGTTACCCCCCGCTCCTCAAGTTCGGCCTTGATTCGGAGCAGGTTCAGCTGGCGAAACGCCTCAACGTGAACCAACAACGGCAACCCTTTGTGGTTATCCACTCCCTTGATCTCGGTGCGCCTTCCGCCGGCCACCGACACGTTGACATCTTGCCGCGCCGCACCCGGCCCACGCATCACCTTACGCGTCGCCTGAGCAACGTGAGCCAACAAGCGTCCGCCCGCCTGGAGTTCCAGAGGTGTAAGCAAATCCGGTTCGGTAACCGTCTCAATGAGAGGCATTCCGAGGCGGTCCGTCCGGAAGGTTATGCAATGCCCGATGTCCGACACCTCACGACAGGAGTCTTCCTCCAGAGATAGCTGCCGGATACGCAGTTCCCGATCCACCCCGAGTTCTGGCACCTTGAATGGAATCGACCCCGTCAATCCAACCATGGCTGTTCGCTGGAAGCCCGTCGGAATCGAGCCGTCCAGGTACTGTTTCCGCATCACGTGCAGCTCGGATACCAGGTTCAGGTTGAGGAGTTGCGAGATTTCCACCGCACCCCGCACCGCCTCCATATCGATCACGAATGGAGGAGTGTCGTCCATCTCATATGTGCATACCGACCCTCGCTCTAGCCGATAGACGATCTCCTTCTTGGTCTTGAATTCCATTAGTGCGGTGCCATCGTACTCGCCCAGTTCGCTCAACGTCGGCCGCATGTGTCGGAGCACCTCGGCGTCGTAGTCCTTCCTGTTCCTACCTGCTGGGCAACGGCAGAACAGTTTCGAGCGAGTCAAAAGCTGCTGATGTACTTCGAGGCCGGACATAAAGCCGAGCACCTCGTAGTCCGCGGGCGTCAGTTCCCCGAACTGTGCGTCGGGGAAATCCAGCGGTGGATCGTCGCGTGGATTGATGTCACCCGGAGGGCGGGGACCGCCCTGACTGTTGCCTGAGTTCTCTGTCATATCGCTCATATCTCTTAGCAGGTGCGTAACGTAGCGAGGTACGCGTGGCAGGGGCAATGGAGGGCTCGGTGACCTCACACCGGCCACCTGGGTATTAGATGCGTAAGCATGAACCAGGGGGTCACTGTGAGATCTTTCTTTCGCGCACTCTTTGTCACGGGCGTTGGTGCACTCATTGCCGCGTGCGGTGAGTCGTTCGGCCCAATATCGGAGCTACCCCGCGAGCTGAGCGTTGCCGAGGGCAAGCTCGTCGATGCCGACAATCGATTTGCTTTCAAGCTCTTCAGGGAGATCAACGAGCAGGAAAGTGACAAGAATATCTTCATCTCCCCGTTGAGCGTCGGGATGGCGTTGGGAATGACTTACAACGGCGCGGCAGGAACCACGCGGGAGGCGATGCAACAGACCCTCGAACTCCGGGACATGACCATTGAGGAAGTCAACGGTTCATACCGTTCACTAATCGACCTTCTGAGAGACCTCGACCCTCAAGTCGAGTTCCTGCTCGCCAACTCGATCTGGTACCGGAACACGATGAGCTTCGAGCAGGAGTTCCTCGACCTGAATACCCAGTTTTTCGACGCTGACGTCTCGGCTCTGGATTTTGGCAGCCCCGACGCCGCCACCACGATAAACGACTGGGTGCGCCGGAACACGTCTGGACGCATCGAGGAAATCGTCGCCAGCCCCATCGATGCGGAAACCATCATGTTCCTGATCAACGCTATCTACTTCAAAGCCAACTGGGCATCACAGTTCGACCGGGACCTGACGCAAAATGCGCCCTTTTTCCTGGCAGACGGGTCGCAGACCACCGTGGAGATGATGTCGCACGAAGATGAAGTGCCTATTCGCTACCTGTGGGATCTGGACAAGCACATCGAGGTTGTCGACCTACCGTATGGCGGACGGGCGTTCAGCATGACGATCCTGTTGCCGGAGAGCCCGCAGGGAGTCGATTCGTTGGTGGACAATTTGACTCACAATCAGTGGACCGCCTGGACTGCAGCACTTGATTCAACATCACGCCAAGTATCGTTGCCGAAGTTTACGCTCGAATATGAATTGAACATGAACGATGTGCTCAAGTCGCTCGGTATGTCGGTCGCGTTTTCCAGAGACTCTGCGGATTTCACCAATCTCTACGCACCCGGCAACGTCTTCATCAGCAAGGTCAAACACAAGACTTTTGTCGATGTCAATGAAGAAGGCACGGAGGCTGCCGCGGCTACGTCGGTGGAAATCGGGCTCACGAGCGCAGGACCGATGCCGATCGTCATCGACCGCCCGTTCGTCTTCGCTATTCGCGAGTACTACTCGGGGACGGTTCTGTTTGTGGGAAAGATCTTGGATCCGAATGGGGTGTAGCCCCAACATCACATCCCCATCTCGTCCAACGTGAAACGAGCAGCGCACAACGGAACGGCCCATCCTGCCTTCCGGAGTCCCGTCGTGCGTTGCACGCTTCCCCATCCCTCAACGCCGGTATACTACTTCCCCCTCAACCATCGTCAAATCCACCTGCACGTTCTCGATCTCGACCGGATCGATTGTGAAGATGTCGTCCGACAGAACCACCAAATCGGCGTATTTCCCGGGCTCGAGCGTCCCGACGTGGTCTTCCATGAAGCACGAGTATGACGCCCCGGTTGTGTAACCGGCAACCGCCTCGGCAACCGAGATCTTTTGCTCCGGCAACCAACCGTCGGGATTCGCACCATCCAATGTCCGGCGGGTAACCGCCGCGTAAATGCCTAGCAACGGATCGATGAGCGCCACGGTCCAATCGCTCCCGAAAGCGAGCACCGCTCCGGCATCGAGAAGGTCGCGGAAGACGTAGGTCCTCTTGATTCGCTCGGGCCCGATGCGCCGCACGGCCCAGCGGCCATCATCTGCAGCGTGATACGGCTGCATCGACGGAATCACCCCATCCCGGCCAAACCGCGTTATAGCCTCAGCGGACAAGTGCTGTGCATGTTCGATGCGAGCCCGTCGGTCGCGTTCTCCGTTCAGCTCACGCGCCTCTGCATATGCGTCCAACAACCAATCGTTCGCCCGGTCGCCGATGGCATGGACGATGACCTGCAGCCCGGCGGCATCGGCCTCAACAATCGCGGTTCTCAGCTCAGCCGTATCGGACACCATCAGGCCGGAGGTCTCCGGCTCGTCCTCGTACGGGTCGTAGAACCACGCGGTCGTCGATCCGAGCGATCCGTCCACAAACGCCTTGACCCCACCCCAGAACAGCCGGTGGTCGCCTCGTCCATGCTCATCCATATAGGCTTCCATACGATCCCTGCCATCGATCTGCACAACGGAATACACCCGGATGGGAAGATTGCCGCGCGCACGCGCACGGCGGTAGGTCTCCAACCCTTCCCAGTATCCCATGTCACCAATCATCGTTACGCCACGCTCGACGGCATGGCTCACGGCCGCCTGCAGCGCCCCATCCAATGCCGCCTCGGTTCGGCCCGGTATCACGCGACTCACCAACGCTGCTGCTGCGTCCTTCAATACTCCTGTTGGGCGTCCGTCCGGATACCTGACGATCGTGCCACCTGGCGGGTCGGGCGTATCGGAGGTCACCCCCGCCAATTCCAGCGCGTGCGTGTTTGCAAGGGCCATGTGGGCGTCGAGCCGGCTCACCAGCACCGGTGTATTGGGCGTGACCGTGTCGATCCAATCTCGCCTGGGCAGCTCACCACCCCACGCCTCGTGGTCCCACAATCCACCTATCATCCACTCATCGGGATGGGACGCGGCGAACTCGCCGATGCGCCGCACGAATTCCGCCGGCGTGTCGGCATCTCTGAGCTGTACGCTCGCCAACTCGAAACCACCATCCACGAAGTGGGTATGGGCGTCGATGAAGCCGGGGACAAGCCGACGCCCGTCGAGTGCGATGCGCTCGGTTCCCCGCCCCGCAAGGGCCTCAATCTCCTCATCGGTGCCCACCGCGAGCACTTTGCCGTCCGATACAGCCACCGCGGTGGGCTCGCTCGCTCCCCGGCCATCCGTACCCACACCATCCCACACAACACCACCTGTCAGGATCAGTTCAGCCACACCGGCCGACCTCGACGGCGAACAGGCTACGAGAATCGAAAGCCCCCAGAAAA
>JBDGYW010000573.1:0-4676 GCA_039588935.1 Gemmatimonadota bacterium
ATCAGGAGGCAGATCCGTGCGCCTCAGTACTTCGCGAGCATCCAGGATTGGAAGACCCGAGTCTTGGAGTGACGCAGCGGTCTCACCGTATCGGTCGGGCGCGAGCATCCAGAGACCATAGGGGTGGAAGGCCCGGCGATCGGGCAGGAGCAGAAAGAGAGCCGCGGCCCCGTGGCTGGCTGCTTCCGTCTCCGCCTCACGCATGAGTGCGTTGAGCAACGCCATGTCCCTAGAATCCTGCGCCAAGTACGTGCGCGCCGTCCTGGCAGCCAAGTACAGCCTGCGCAATCCAGCGCCGATCGGCAGCAGGCCCGCACGCCGATAGCTGTCGAACACGTAGTAGTACTCGTCCCGCTCGGCCAGTTGGTCGAGCAGCGGCTCTGAGGGCACTGGGGTGAGCGGCGCGAAAGCGCTTAACGGCAGCAAATCGAGTCTCCCAGTCGGCGCCAACCGAAAACGCGGTTTCAAGAAGGGCATCATCTCCTCCTCTGGAAACCAGAACGGCAGAAAGTGCGACTTGAGCCGCTGTATCGGCCTCGAGTCTACCCCGAAGACGACCACTTGCGGTGCCAGGCGGTGCAGCCTGTGCCGAACGTCGAGCAGGCATTGATCGAGGGAGAACAGCATCGTTCCAAAGTTCAGCGCCTCGATGGTCTCATCGTCCACGTATGCCGTGATCGTTTCGTCACTCGAGATATCTCCACCACCGTTTATCATCGAGCTGCCAGTAAACACGGCTCGCAGACGATTCCGATCGCGTGCCACCATTGGTGTGTCGCCGCGCGCACCGATGTCATTCGTTGTCCAGTTGCCGGTATTCACGTTGGGCTTGTTTCGCCACCCAGTGATCGAGTCTGGAACCAATGGATGCTTCCCGAGGAGAAACTGCCGCGTCGCATGCTTCGCCCGCTCGCTCAGATACAAGTCGATGTGCCACTGTCTCGGCAAGATCAGGGGACCGAGCATGACACCCGAGATCTCCAGGCAAACGAGGATTATCGCGGCCCGCACAAGGATCGGCGCTCCTTTCGTCAAACGCTGCAGCCTGTCCCGCCGGGCCGAATTCATGGATTTGACTCCTAAAACTGGAAGTACATGAAGGGGCTCGGCGTAGTGGGAACGACGTGCAGCAGCAGTACCACAACGGAGGCGTAGACCACCGCGTACACGGTCGGAGGTACGACCTTCAAGTCAGACGCCCTCCGTTCAGTGAGCCACCCGTAGACGTGGTCAGCTATTGTGACGGCGATGGCCAGGAACACTACCGCCGGGAGCGTAATTGTCTTCGATCCCGACGACGTCAACATGCCAACCAGGAAGTCGGCAGCTGTCTCGAAGTCGGGCGACCGAAACAGGATGCATGACAGCGCAATCAGGCCTTGGGTCTTGAGCCACCTGATAGCTGTCGCCCGGTGCCATGGAACCTCGTGATCGAGGATCACGAATACCCCGAGAAGTCCCCCCCAGGCAACGAACGTCCAGCCGGCGCCGTGCCATAAGCCGCTCAACAGGGTGCTGATACCCACGGCTGCCCACATGCGCGCATTGCCGTGCCTGCTTCCTCCGAGTGGGATGTACACGTAATCGCGCAGGAACCGAAACAGGGTGATGTGCCACCGTCTCCAGAAGTCGGGGAAGCTGGTCGCGAGGAACGGATATCGGAAATTCTCAGGTATTCGCAGACCGAGCATTCTTGCGACTCCGACAGCCATACTGGAGTATCCGGAGAAATCGGCATAGACCTGGACCATGAAGCCCAACATCGCTATGAACAACGCCGCCGCCGAGTAATTGCCCGGAGCGGCGAATACGGGATCAACCAGGTAGATCGCCAGCGTGTCGGCGACGAAGGCCTTTTTGACGAAGCCGTGCAGAAAGCGGCGCATACCCACCTCGAGATCCCTCCAGTCGAACCTACGCTTCTCATCCAGCTGCCACAGAAACTCAGTTGCCCTGACGATCGGCCCGGCCATGAGTTGTGGGAAGAATGCGACGAAGACGGCGAAGCGGAGGAACGAACGGGTCGGGTTGAGGTGGCGGCGGTAGATGTCGAGCGTGTAGCTCATGGTTTGGAACGTGTAAAACGAGATCCCGATCGGCAGAATGACTTCGACCGTGACCGGCGAGACATGGAAACCCAGTGAGTTTGCCGTCACCACGAAGCTGTGTGCGAAGAACCCGGCGTACTTGAAGAACCCAAGCATCCCGAGGTTGACGACAACGCTGAGACCCAGCCACCACCGGCGTACCGCCGAAGAACTCGAGGCATCAATCCGTGCACCTGCCGCGAAATCGACTGTCGTCGATACCAGGATCAGGCTCAGAAACCGGACGTCCCAATACGCGTAGAAGAAGTAACTTGCGACGAGAAGGACAATATGCCGGTACCGCTGCGGTACGCTCCAGTGCAGCACCAACACAGTGCTGAGAAACACGAAGAAGACCGGGCTGATGAAACTCATGGGAGCAAAGTCAGTGGGAGGCAGCGCGGCTCTAGGACGGTTCCGATCGAATCACCTCGATCCACGGAGCTTATGCCATATCGTTCGCATCAGGGTGCCGCCTCGCGTTGGCGCAGCGGAGTACGGTTGTGCAAACCAGGGTACTCCATCCGCCACGGCGTCTGCGGTGATGCGTCGAAATACCGCCGTTTTCCCTAACTCAGCGGCCAGATCCCAACGCCCCTGCTCCGCGCTCAGGAAATCTCGAAGGATCGCGCCGGTGGCGATCTGTGTGTCATCAACGACAGCCAAGCCTTCCTCCGCAAGTCGATCGGCCGTGTAGTACCAGTCGATGAACGGAATCGGAAAGGCATGCCCTCCATCGATCAGCACCGCGTCGAGCGGTTTGGGGTCAAGCTGGTGGATGACGTCCTGTGATTTCGCGGCAACGAACTCGACATGGTCTAGCGGTACATCATGCCGCTCACACCAGTCGGCGATCAGGTCATGTTGCTCCCGAAACGGTGAAATCACGGTGTGCGCGGCGCTGAGTGCGGCGAACAAGACGGTCGAGTATCCGCAGCCGGTCTCAAGGGTTCTACCATTGAGCCTGACAGCTCCCAACATCCACCTTAGGACGTCGGGTTCCAGAGCAAAATCCTGTGAGCCCCACGGATCACGGCCGTGGAACACCGGTCTCTCTTCAAGAAGTCGATTGAGCGCCACCTCAGAGCGATTTCTATCCACCTGCGGTGCCTCCGTTACCAGCGATCCTTCGAGACCGCGACGTTGGGAACATGCATCCCGGTTGCACAACTGGGCAACCCTCAGCTCCCTCAGCTTCGTGCCCACACCACATTCTTCCTTCTTAGTCCAGGCGATTCCCTCGGCCTATGCTGCAACAGATCCTCGGGCTCACTCGAGTCACCGGCTTCAATCTCCTCATCCTAGCCGTAGGCGTACTCCTCGTCGAGCCGACCTTCGGGAACTGGTTGAGCCCAACACTGCTCAACCGTCTCAACATCACATGCCAGATAGATCCCGTGGAGGCGTTGAGGGCCGAGTAACCAAGAAGACCTTCGGTTGTCGAGTCCAACACTTGATTCTTTTCGGACCGGCGTCTAGTTTCTAGACAGCGACTAGAAAGTAGGCATCGCATGTCACGGAAAGACAACCAATACCTCGGCGAGTTCGAGCAGCTCGTACTCCTGGCCGTTCTCCAGCTCGGTGCCGAAGCACGCGCACTCGATATCCGACGTGAACTCGAGGAACAGGCAAACCGGTCCACCGCGAGGGGGGCCTTGTACGCCACTCTGGAGCGACTTGGTGGAAAGGGCCTTCTCGAGTGGGAGGTAGAGGATTCAACGCCTCCACGCGGCGGACTGCCGCGGCGTCGTTTTTCTGTAACGAAGACCGGATTGGAAGCTCTCCGCACTTCTCGTCAGGCAGTCGTCAACCTGTCCCGTGGACTCGATCGACTGTTGGAGAGATCATGACCGGGTCATCGAGAGAGAAACGCCTGCCTCCCAGAGTTGCCGAATGGCTCTTGCGGCACTGCCTTCCCGATGGAATCGCCGAGAGATCCATCCGCGGCGACCTTCGCGAGGAATACGAGTCAATCCGTTCGCGGCGATCCTCAGTCTACGCACATGTCTGGTACTGGCTTCACACCTCGAGGCTCTGTCTGCGGTTTGTCTTTGGGGGCTTCAAGCGTCTGCGCCGACCGCGACCTCCTCTTCTCTCGTTGGACTCCTGGTTGCGTGATGTCCAATTTGCGGTTCGGAGCCTCGCGAAGAGTCCGGGCTTCACTGCCATCGCAGCTCTCACATTGGCTCTCGGGATTGGAGCATCAACAGTTGCGTTCACACTGGTGAACGGCGTTTTGATCCGTCCCCTGCCCTTCCCTGAAGCCGAACGCTTGGTGCTGCTGGAGGAACGCAGAGAAGATGGACGCGTCTTGACGCTCTCATTCCCCACTTACGACGACTTACGCAACGAGACTCGTTCCTTCGACGGAATCCTCGCGATGCAGTTCCCCATCCCAGCAACGGTCCTGGGAGCAGAGGAGCCGGTCCGAGGTACGGTTCTCCGGGTGTCCCGTGAGTTCTTCGACGTACTGGGGGTGCAGCCATGGTTAGGACGTGCCATATCGTATGACGAGAACCGCGAAGGAGGTGAGCGAGTAGCAGTACTCGGTTACGAATTCTGGCAGCGCAACTTCGGGTCCAACACAGA
>JBDGYW010000574.1:0-4662 GCA_039588935.1 Gemmatimonadota bacterium
CTCCTCATCATGTTCCACAACGATCACCGTGTTCCCGAGGTCGCGGAGATCCCGAAGCGTCGCAAGAAGCCGTGCGTTGTCACGCGGGTGGAGCCCGACAGAGGGTTCATCGAGCACGTAGAGAACACCCACCAATCGGCTGCCGACCTGAGTTGCCAGGCGAATCCGTTGCGCTTCGCCGCCGGCGAGTGATGACGCTGATCGTCCGAGTGTCAGGTAGCCAAGCCCAACGTCACAGAGGAATCGCAGCCTATCTTTGACTTCCTTGAGAATCGGGTCAGCAATTTCAGCATTGAGGGCACCGGCCTCGCCCGTCTTCTCGAGGAGCGCTTCAAAGAATTCCCGAGCAGCCTGTACGGAGAGATCGGCCACCTCACCAACGCTCAAGCCATCGACTAAGACGCTGAGGCTTTCAGATTTGAGGCGATGCCCTTCGCACGACTCACATTGCAGCAGAGTCATGTACTCCTGAAGCTGGCTCCTGACCGAGTCCGAACTCGTCTCGCGGTAGCGCCGCTCCACGTTGGCCAAAACGCCTTCCCAAGCGGCTTCGTAGGTCCCCGCCCATTTCTCGCTACGGTATTGGAGCTTCAGCTTCTTCCCTGGCAGGCCGAGCAAGAGGGCTTGTTGCACATCCTCTGACAACTCCCCCCAGGGTGATCCCAAGTCGAACTTCAGCTCTTTGGCCAATGTCGCCAGGACGCCCTTGCGGAGGTGGCCCTTTGGCTCACCCCAGGGGAGAATCACGCCCTCGAGTATCGATATCCTGTGATCGCCAAGAACCAAGTCAGGACTGACAACCCGCCTCGTACCCAGACCACCGCAATCGGGACAGGCACCATACGGCGAATTGAACGAAAATTGCCTTGGCTCCAGTTCCGGCAGGGAATAGCCACAGACAGGGCATGAGAACCGTTCCGCCAAGAGAACGCTACTGTCGCCTGACCTGGCGTGACGGATTACCTGCACCAGACCATCAGAAGCCCTGAGGGCTGTCTCGATGGAGTCGTGGAGCCTGGATCTATCCTCACGCCGGACGATCAACCTATCCACAACGAGGCCGATATCATGGTTGACGCGGCGATTGAGTTTCGGTGGGTTCGCCAGATCGTGCACTTCCCCGTCCACAAGCACCCGCACGAATCCTTGCCGTCGAGCCCCCTCGAAGAGGTCCCTGAACTCGCCCTTTCGTCCGCGGACGAGCGGCGCGACGATCTCGATCTTGGTGCCCTTACGCCAGCCAAGGACCACATCAACCATCTGTGATGCACTCTGCCGTTCGATTGGTGAACCGTCTTCGGGACAATGCGGAACTCCCACTCTTGCCCAAAGCAGACGCAGGTAGTCGGATATCTCGGTGACCGTGCCTACCGTGGAGCGGGGGTTGTGACCGCCCGTCTTCTGTTCGATCGAGATCGCTGGTGAAAGACCTTCTATGGCATCGACGTCCGGTTTTTCCATCAACCCCAGGAACTGCCGGGCATATGCGGAGAGCGACTCGACATATCGACGTTGGCCTTCAGCGTAGATGGTGTCGAAGGCAAGGGAAGATTTCCCGGACCCCGACAGGCCGGTCACTACCGTCAGCGCATTCCGCGGAATCCGGACGGTCACCCCTTTCAGGTTGTGGACGCGCGCGCCACGTACAACCAGATGCTGTTCCGACATAACCGTGGAACGTAGGCCGCCTGGGGAGTCTAGGTCAACGGTCGGGAGCGGCCGATGGGATTCGCTTGCCATCGCGTGTTTGAAGTCGTAGTTTCTCGATCCCTCTTTGGGAGCAATCTTGCGCAGCTCATGACGAAGGCTAGCGAAGACGTTTCGTACAATGTTGTGCTTACGACTCTCAGCAGCAGGGACGATGCTCAGACGCTGGTGAGGCGTCTCGTCACCGACCGGCTGGTGGCTTGCGGTACGATTGTCGAGAACGCCCTTTCGATATACGAATGGCAGGGACAGCTAGAGGAAACGCCGGAAGTCCTGGTGGTGCTCAAGACTCGCGAGGATCTTTGGGGGCAGCTGCAGGCGGTGGTACATGACTTGCACCCGTACGATGTCCCCGAGTTGTTGGCACTCCCAATCGACAAGGGCCTACCTACCTACCTTGGATGGTTGGCGGAACAGACGACACAGGAGTCACAGTGAGAAACAGCCATCGGCGCAAGCTCCGTCGTAGACGAATGCGCGAAGCCGCAGAGATTGCTGCTCGCACTCCAACGCAGCACTGTGGTCCCGCGCATCCGATTCGCCAGAGCGATGTGGGCGGTGTTGAAGGCTTGGGCCGCGCCCTGCCTTTCGAATTCACTGAGTTCCTGACCCCCTCACCGAAAGTCGCTGATGTCGGGCAGTCTGAAGGGTCAGTGGCTGAGCTCCTGGCTCCCGTGATTGATGAAACAACGCCACAGTTGCACCGGAAAGTCTCCGGTCCGGCTCCGGTCGTGCATGAAGACCTGGATCGCGCTGCGCGGGACGCGGCGTTGAGGGGAGACGTGGAGCGTGCAACCAAGCTCTACCGAATGTTGCTGAATCGCAGGTCCGACGATCTGAATGCCAGGTACAAGCTCGCCCTGCTCCTCGATCAGTCCGGTGATCACGACGAAGCGCTCGAATTGCTCGACAGATGTATCTCGCACGATCCCGCGAATGTGGCGATGCGCGTGAACCGCGGCTCCGTCCTGGCTACGGTGGCACGCTATGCCGAGGCTGAAAGCGACTTGCGTGAGGCAGTGGCACTCGACCCATCCCACGCCGACGGTCACTTCAATCTTGGACTCGTCGAGGTTCGGCGAGGGCGTTGGGCCGACGCGATTCCTCATTTGCGGCGCGCCCTCGAACTCGATTCGAGCAATGCGACCGCGTACTTCTATTTGGGCGAAGCGCTGAACCACGTCGACGACATCTATGGTGCATTGCAGGCATACGAGCGAGCGACCGAGTTACACCCGGTGAATCCGGCGGCGTTTTATGGTCTAGGCATCGTGCTCGACAGACTCGGTCGACCCGAAGAAGCCACCCAGATGTACCGCCGTTCCCGGGAGATGGCAGCGCGGTGATCCGTGCCGTGGTGGACGACATCACGTTCGTGCCAACGGACGCAGTGCTCCGCCCGACGACATCCACGCTGGAACCCACAGTCTCATCGTTAAAACACCTCGATACCGCAGCGGGAGTGCCCTTCAGCGAACAGATTTCGACTCATTCGGAACTGGCCGTTGGATCCGCCGTAGTGACGGACGCCGGTGATCTGGCGGCCGACATGGTCATCCATGCAGTAGTGCGCAGTATCGACGAACCCGTGACCGAGAACCGCGTGCGTCAAGCACTTATGAGCGCACTCCAGAGAGCAGGAGATTGGGAGATAGAGCGAATCGCAACTCCACCGATAGGCACGGGGGCAGGCAATCTCTCGGCTGAGGACGCAGCACGCATAATGGTTGAAGTGCTGTCGCGGGCAATGGCGACCGCCACTTACCCCCGCGAGGTGTGTATAGTGGTGAACAGCGAGGAGGAAAAGGCTCTGTTCGACACGTACCTGAAGCGAGTCCCGCAATGAACCGGCGGTCCGCCGCGATCTTGATCCTCCTGGCCTGGGCCGGTGCGGTCGGATGGCTAATCCAACGCCAAACCGTCCGTCGCGACTCGCAGTTGCTGGCCGACGCAGTATTCCGGATATCCCCGGGTGCGACATACTACTCGCTCGACCTTGGCGGCCAACAGGTAGGTTTCGCCTCGAGCAGTGTGGACACTCTTGCCGACACGGTACAAGTCCGAGACTACACGCTACTGGAAATCCCGGCGCTGGGCTCGCTGCAACGAGTTGAAGCCCGCACAGATGCAAACCTCACTCGCTCGCTTCAGCTCCGAGGATTCGAGGCCGCGCTTCGTGGCGACGGCGTACGGTTTGTTGCGTCTGGCCAAGTCATCGGCGACACGCTGCTCTCAGTCGAGATCGAGAGTGCGGAAAGTAGACAGACTGTCCGTGTTCCGATGGATGAACCGATTATCCTGCCCGCTCTGCTTCCCCTGCAAATCGTCTTCGGTTCCGAACCAGCAATCGGTAACGAATACCGCTTGAAGATCTTTGACCCGTTGCTGCTGAAGGAGCGGCATGTGAGCGTGACCGTCGCAGCTGAATCGACCCTACTGGTGCCCGATTCCGCTGCTTGGGATTCCACCGCATCGCTGTGGGTGGCCGCCCGATGGGACACTCTCCAGGCCTGGCGTATCGTTCAAAATGACGGCGGGCTGTCGGTCCAATCCTGGATCGACGAGTTGGGCCAGGTTGTGCAAGCTACATCTCCTGTCGGCTTCACGATGCAGCGGACGGCTTTTGAAATCGCATCGCTCAATTTTCAGCGCCGCGAGGTGGATGCCACGGAACTCGCCGCCGGCTTGGGCAGAAACATCATTCGCCAAACTGCGATCGCCTCAAACATTCCTCTCGAGACCGCTGATCTGCAACGATTGCGAGTCTATCTGGGTGGAGTAGATCTCAACGAGTTTGACCTGTCCGGTGGCAGACAAACCCTCATCGGCGACACGCTCGTTATTCAGCGTGAAGCCGAAGAGGAACTCACACAAGATCCCGAGCGTTTCACAGCGGAGCGGATGCGAGAGATGTCGGACTGGATAGGACCTGAACCGCTAGTCCAGACTAGAGAC
>JBDGYW010000575.1:0-4662 GCA_039588935.1 Gemmatimonadota bacterium
CTCGGCCGCCCACATCGCCCTTTCCAACATCGCCGTCAATTCCGTGTCACTCATGGCCTCGAGGTCCTGCGCTGACGGTACTCGCCTCAAAGATCCGAACGACAGAAACCGGGTGTCGGTACCGTTGTCGAACCGAATGCACGGCCGCAACTCGATCGGCGGAGGACGTACTCCTGGTTGCCAAGCATCGGTCGCCACCGTCCACGTCGTTCCCTCGTAGTCGAACTCTCTGCAGTTCCATCCGTATGTCATGGTCCTGTCCTACGCTCATCGCAGCGATTGGGTATGGACAATCAGTGCCAGTCGCCGGACTTGCCCAACATGAGCGTACAGTCTGACGGTAGTTCAGCGGGGGACACAACCTGGGATGGTTGGATGATCAGGCCGGCCGCCTGCGTGGCAAGTAACGCTCCAAGACTCAAATAGAGCGTACCGTCGCTGCAAACTGCGTCACCGATCCAGATCACTGCGCGCTTCGCCGGGTCCACCATCCACTCAGTCCCCTGCGGGGATCCGATGAACAGCATCATCCGGTCGATCGCGTTCACGCACGCGGCCTGCGACCCGAAGGTGACTACGTGATACTCCTGGATCTCCTCCGGCAAGCGAACCTCCGACCTTGATGTCGGTGTTCCCCCCCTGCCCTGCCGGTGGGACTTCGTCAGACATCAACGGCAGTTACCTGCCAGCCGTCATCTCTGCGACTATCTATCTATCGTCCCGTCGTCGAACAAACAGCCAGATGGCCACCACGACAACCAGCACGAGAAACAGGTCCCCCATGTTGACTTCCTCCTACCACGCGAACCTACACCAGGTTCCCTCTGCCGCTAGCCGGTGACTGGCTTACATGTGGACGCGTTTTGTACGACAGGATTGTCTGCCGGAGATCTAGTATGAGAGCGACGTGGTCACCCCCGCGCTCGCGGCGAGTGCGCGGGTTAGGTGGCTGGCCAGAATTGACCGCCGCAGTCGCACCGATACGAATTACGCGCATCTTCGTTTGTTACAACTATCGATGCCAGCGTCACAACCCGTGTAGAGCAACGATCACACTGCCATGGGCCAGTATGCATGTCGCGGTCTCGGTCGCGTTGGAGCGACCGCCTTTCATCAAGACTGAGCTGTCTGGTCACCGTGCCTTCGCGGATGAAGACTCGGCCGGCGAATTCATGGTATGGAACATCACGATTGCGGCTCGCGGTCACCAACACAACTCTCTTTCCCTCAAGTTCCAGAATGCTGATAGTGTACTGAAGCGGTGGGTCGAAGCTGCTCGCAATAGTCTGCGCAAGCGAACGCTTTGCCTCGTCTAGGTCGCCCAGGTCCACACCGACAACTTGGCCATCTGAGGCTATCCCAAAGACGACCATGCCTTCAGCCGTGGCGGCGTTGACCATTCCACAAAGGCTCTTCAGCCCCTTGCGCTGGAGCGCGAGCGACCTTTTCCGCTCGAAGACTTGAGACTCCGACCTCCGTACAAGATCCTCCGTCGAGCCCTCACTCATGTTTCAGCAACCGCCTACCATCGGACTTCTCTTCTTCTTTGAGTTCGCGCATGCGGGCGGTTGTGCACTTCGTCCACCTGTGCGCACGGGCGTACTCGTCCCACCATCCATCGTCGTCATAGACGAGAACCAAGGTTCCCGCAAACTTGGAGCCACCCTTACCTACAAGCGTGCGCTCCATCACAGTAGGCTCGCCGTGTGGCAAACCTCCATGATCCCGAGTACACTCGCTGATCGCCCGGTCCAACTCCTCCTGAGCATCGTCCTCAAACAACCATGCTCTTGGCGTGCCTTTCATTCCGGCCCTCGGCGGCGGGCCACGGGATCGTCCCGTCTCCGCCCGTTCATCACAATGTGGACGAAGGTCATCGGGCGATCTCGTCCTCGCATGTGGCGAGAGTGTGGTAAAGAGTCAACGCAGTTCCTCGTAGGCTGTGTAGGCGATCTTGTCCGGTTCCTCAGCCAAATACGGATTCAGGACTTCATCTTCCCAGATGCGCCATTTGCGAGGGTAACCATCTCTACCGCATGGCTTCTCGACTGGCCCCCAGAGCTCTTCCCACGCCTCGGGGCTCTCGTAGATCCACACCGCAGCATACTCGCCGCGCCGCCGACCCCGAAGGCCCTTCAATAGGTAGGCGTGTTCGAGGCCTGCCAGCGTAAGGACTCCTCGCCTGCTGGCATCCCGGATAGCACCTTCAAATCCTGTCGACGCAACGCCTCGTCGCAGTACATACTCATGGACGCTGATGATCTTCTTCATCTGCGGCTCCTGCCGTGGTTCAGTATTCCAAGTCGCCACACCTTTCACGGCGCCGCGCAACGACTCATCAGGCAGGCCGCGTTCCGATCCCCCTCCCCGCCGGCGGGCGGCTAACCACGTCCGTACGTTCGAGTGTGCTTGTGGCAAGTCGCGCACATGGCAATCAAATTGCTCAACGTGTCGGGCGCGTCAGCTGTTCGATGGTGTGCCTGCCAATGCCCAGCAGACAAACCTCGTGGGCACCGCTGACCCCCGTGGTCACAGCTCTTCATCCTGCATTCGCAACGGCCACGAGCTCGTCGGTGGAGCTCTTGTCGTTTGCTCTCAGATATAGCCACCGTTCTCGCTCCTTGTCCATCGTTGAGGCTACCCCCCTCCGCGCCAGCGGGCCGTGGTTGCCCAACGGCTATCCTCCCGAACCTACGCGTGGTTGCTTCCCCCGCCAGTGCGTTCTTGGGGCACGAGGGTGCGCTGATGGGACATTTGTCGGAAACGACTAAGCTGCCCCCCAATCTCAGGACCATCTAAACTGGGACAGTTTCTTTTTGCTGGCCTTCTGGCTGGGATTTCTCGGTGTCTACCTTTGTGTCATAATCGGCCCTCTTTTCTGCGGGTGTGAGATCGCCAAGGCTGCTGTGCGGGCGATCGGTGTTGTACTCCCGCCTGTATCGCTCGATGACAACTCGAGCTTCAGCCACGCTGTTGAACCATTCTCGGTCCAGGCACTCGTCACGAAACCGACTGTGAAAGCTCTCCACGAAGGCGTTCTGCCAGGGTGCGCCAGGATCGATCAGTGCCGACTGTATGCCGTGTGTCCGCAACCACTGCTGGGTACGACGTGATATAAACTCCGAACCATTATCCGTACGCAGGTACTTGGGCGCTCCGTACTCATCGACCAACCTCGCCAGTGTGCGAACCACTCGCTCAGATCGCATTGAACTCGCTCCCTCGAGAGCCAAGCACTCCCTCGTGTACTCGTCCACTACGGTCAAGCACCGCACCTTCTGGCCATTTGCACCGTACGTCTGGATAATGTCGCTGGCCCAAACCTCGTTCGGAGCTGCGGCCTCCGGATCAATACGCTTGCCACTGCGACTCCGACGGTAGCTCTTACGCCTCGGCAGGGTTAGACCAGCTCGACACCACACCCGGTAAACACGCTTGCGGTTCACCCTGTGTCCCTTACGCCTCAACCACCGCCACGCCTGCCTATAACCACGCCTGGGATATCGCTCCACAAACCGCTGTAGCTGACGCTCAAGCGGCTTATCCCTAACGTCCAAACGCGATACATACCCCACACTGGAACGCGCCACAAACAACAACACGCAAGCCCGCCGTATCGAGATGCCACGCCCCACCAACACCTCGACCAGCGAACGCCTGGCCTGCGCGGTCACGATTTTTTTCGCACCACCTCCCGCAGAACCTCCACTTCCAGGTCCCGATCTGCCACCAACATCTTCAAGCGCGCATTCTCGCGCTCCAACCGCTTCAAACGCGTAGCCTCGCTCTCGCTCAAACCTCCGTACTTCCGACGCCACCGGTAGAACGTCTCCCGCGATACTCCATAACGCCGCAAAAATGAACTCACAGGCAACCCGCTCGTCTCCTGCTCACGCAGGATCTTCACGATCTGCTCCACATGAAATCGACTCTGCCGTCCCACCTTGACCTCCTGTGTCAGGGGTAGCATAGTCCCATTTCACCTGGTCCGAAATACGGGGAGCACCCCACGACGCGCTAGGATCTCCCTTAAGCCCCGGTCTCCTCTCGCCGAAGTGAGCGGGTTGAGGCGGCTCAGCGGATGAAGGTCACCAGGACCGCCACCTTGGTGACCAGTGACCATTCCCACGACTGGAAGGGCTGCGTCGAGCCGATGGCGACCAGATTGAGCCGCCAGATCGGCAGCGGGATAACAGCTGTGCCGACAAGGATCGGGTAGGGGCGGTAGTCGTTGCTATGGAGCCAGAGGAGGCCAGGGCCGGCCAAGATAAAGACGCGCCCGGTCGTGATGATTGGCCGGTCGAGGGCGGAGATGAACGTGGGCTCCCACTCGTTGTCGGTCCATGCAGTCGTGAGATATGCGCGGATGTTGTTGACGGGTGGCGAGGTCACGTAGACCTCAGCCACAGGTTCCGGGCGGTGCTTGGAGAACAGGGCACCAGCGCCCACCGTGATGACTTGGGCGTGCGATGGGTCGGCCAGTGCCGCCGCGCTGAGAAAGGCCAATAGGGGCACGCGTCGTAGGGTCAAGTGCTCAATGTACCTCTTCTCGTGGTCACAACCGCGGTATCCAACGCCGCTGTTTCCGCCCGTCCCTCCTTCTCTGTCCCCTGATGATCGAGCACGACAGCCATAGAATGCAGCGCGGACCGCGATGTGTCT
>JBDGYW010000576.1:0-4650 GCA_039588935.1 Gemmatimonadota bacterium
TACTACACTATCATCTTCGTGTTCGCGACGATGCTCACCTATACCATAGACGGGCTGGCGAAGAGAGCAAGTCGGGCGAGAAGGACCGCCGCATAGGCTGCGGGAAGACGTAGCCCTCAGAGTCACAGATCCACTAGCTCAGAGAGTATGACCGCAGCGCTCTCGTCAAAGACAAAATCTGCCAGGTCATCCAGAGGTGTCTCCCCAATATTTATGATGATCAGTTGAGCGCCCCTCTGCTTGGCCAAAATCGGTAGTTGAGCGGCGGGCTGCACGACGAGGGAGCTTCCAATAACCAAAAACACATCGCATTCAAGCGCGGCCTGCGATGCTTCCTCGAGAGCTTCACCTGGGAGCGATTCTCCGAAGAAGACGACATCCGGTCTGATCAAGCCTCCACAGGAGCATTTGGGGGGGAGTTCGCGATTGACGAGTTCATGGGCTTCGTTCAGGCTCAACGATATCGAGCAGTTCAAACAATAGAACCGCCGCGTGTTACCATGCAGTTCGATGACTCGTTGCTGTCCGGCTGCGACATGGAGTCCGTCGATGTTTTGGGTTATGACCGACCGGCATTTTCCCTGACTCTCCATCTTCACCAGAGCAAGATGGCCTTGGTTGGGTTTTGCCTTTTGCAGTATCGGGTACCTAACATCGCGGAAAAAACGCCAATAGTACGATGGGTCGTGCATGAAGTAATCGATGTTGGCGTATTTGTCCGGGTCGTATTCGTTCCACAAACCTCCGGCTCCACGATAGGTGGGGATGCCGCTTTCGGCTGAAAGGCCGGCGCCGGAAAAGGCAACGATGTTGTTTGAGTTGCGGATGATGGTTCTGACTTGGTCAATGGCCTTGTCCGACACGGCGACCTCGGGAGTTTGTTATTGGTGACTACAGTCGAAATCAGCATCTGCATTGTAACAATCATCTGCTTGCTTTGGCCGCGCGACCCCGAATGTTGATCCGCCTGCGTAGTTTTCAGGAAATCATGTACTGCACGATGAAAGCTGGTCGTCACGCATCACCGCACTCTTACGAGAGGTTTGTCTGACATGCTCCGCTTCTTGTCGCTTTCGGTCTCTCTTTTTGTACTCTTTGGATTCACTCCGCTCGTAGCGCACCTGCGCGCCCAACAACAGCGGCGGCCCAACATCGTATTGATGTTTCCCGATAACCTTGGCTGGGGCGAGGTAGGTGCGTATGGGAGTGTTCGGGGTGTTCCTACACCGAGCATTGACCGCATCGCCGACGAGGGGATTCGGTTGGACAACTTCAATGTAGAAAACTCCTGCACCATCTCACGCCTCGCGCTGATGACGGGGCGCTACGCTGTCCGGACTGGTGGTGATCACCTCACGGGGGTCACCCTCTGGGAGATCACACTCGCGGAGGCGCTCCAGTCTGTGGGGTATGCGACGGGTCTCTTCGGTAAGTGGCATTTGGGTGGTGAGGATTGGGCGGGGCGCCGCGGGCCGACGAACCAGGGGTTCGACGAGTGGTACGGCATCCCGGGCACGAGTCACACGGCCCAATTCACGACCTTCGAGAACTTCGATACGACAACCATGAATACGCCCTACATCTGGCAGGGCCGAGTCGGTGAGCAGCCCCAAAAGGTGAAGCTTTACGATATGGACACACGTCGGACGGTGGACCGGGAAGCGGCAGAGCGGGGCATCGAGTTCATGGAAAGAAACGTTGGTGAGAACCACCCCTTTTTCTTCTACTACCCGATGACCCAGATCCATTTCCCAACGCTGCCGCATCCGGACTTTGTCGGTGTCACAGGTGCTGGGGATATTGGTGACGCCATGGCTGATGTGGACCATAATGTGAACCTGGTGCTCTCGGCCATTGACCGTCTAGGGATCGCGGACAACACGATCGTCTTTTGGTGCACGGACAACGGTGCCGAAGAACGACGGCCGTGGCGCGGCACGGCCGGGCCCTGGAGTGGGTTCTACAACACGATGTTGGAAGGTGGGATACGGACGCCGTGCGTGATTCGCTGGCCGGGTCGCATCCCGGCCGGTCAGGTGTCGAATGAGATCGTCCATTCGGTCGATTTCTTCCCGACGCTCGCCGCGGCGGTGGGGGCACCTGAGATCGTACCGACCGATAGAGCGTTCGACGGGGTGAATCAACTTCCCTTCCTGGAGGGTACGCAGACCCACTCGAATCGTGAAACCGTGATGTATTGGGACTGGCGCGGGGGGCTGGAGGCGGTCAAGTGGCGGGATTGGAAGTTCTTCTTTTCGTACAGGTTCAGCTCCGTGGTTCCCAATCCTCCAGAGAGCATGCGGCTGTTCAACTTGAGGACAGATCCCAAGGAAGAGACCGATGTTAAGGACTACTATCCCTGGGTGACTGGAATGATAGATCGGATCGTAGCTGACTTCGAAGCATCGACAGAGGCGTACCCGAATACTCCGCGTGGTACTCCTGATCCGTACTCTCCACCGCTGCGCAACAGGTAGACCTATGCTACGCGATGATTATTCGAGGAGATTTGGGATGATACGATCGATAGCCCCACTAGTTGTGTTCGCGGTAGGTTTCCTGGCAACGGGAATGTCAGCTCAGGAGAGGCCCAACTTTTCGGGCGCATGGTCGGCGCCGCCACCGGGGCCTCCCGCTCAAAGTGGTGGGCCGAGGGCTTCATTGGGAAATGGGTGGGGTGATAGCTTCACCATCATTCAGGAATCGAATCTGCTGACGGTCGAGCGGGTGCTCTACAGGCCAAGGGACTATCAACCGACCCTGAAGTTCCGCTATGCTCTGGATGGAGCGGAGAGCCGCAATACGATTATGATGGGTCGCGGCATGCAGGTCCAGGTTTCGACTGCAGCGTGGGAAAACGACAAACTAATCATCACGACGGTGTATGACGTCTCCGACGCTGGGGAAGGGTCGTCAGTCAGATGCGAGGTAACGCAGGCCTTGTCACTTCAGCGGCCTCGCCAGGCGGCGGGGGAGTCTTCGCTCGTGATTGAAACCGCGCGCTGTGGAGTTCTCGGAGGGCTGCCGTCCACTACTCGGACGGTGTACACCAAGAACTAGCACGTGAGCCTCGAGGAGTCTGCTCTATGCTAAAAGGAATCTCGCCCCTCCTTAGTCCCGAACTTCTTTTCGTGCTCGCTGAGATGGGGCACGGTGACGAAATCGTTCTTGCCGACGCCCATTTCCCGGGACACAGTCTGAACCATCAGACTCTCAGGGCAGATGGCGTGACCGTCTCGGAGATGCTTGGTGCGGTGACCCCACTTTTCGAACTCGACTCATATGCCGACCCACTCGTAATGATGGAGGTGGTCGAGGGTGATACCCTCGACCCGTCGGTGGAGCGCGACTACCTGGCAGCTATTCGCGAACATGCTCCGGACGCGCCCGATCCGGTTCGGATTGATCGCTTCTCGTTCTATGAGAGGTCCCGTGAGGCTTACGCGGTGGTGATGACCGGGGAGACACGGAAGTACGGCAACATTCTTCTCAAGAAGGGAGTAACTCCGTGACCGGGAGCCAAACCGAATCCCCGGCGGGCTCCGGAAAGGTCGTTCCGGTCCAGATCCTGCTCCCTTTCATTTTGGTCACGCTCTTGTTTCCACTCTGGGGATTCGCCAACGACGTAACGAACCCGATGGTGAAGGCGTTCTCCCGGATCCTTCAGATGAGCAACTTCCAGGGATCCCTGGTGCAGTTTGCCTTCTACGGCGGGTACTTTGCCATGGCTTTCCCTGCGGCCTTGTTCATCAAACGCTACTCCTACAAGGCCGGCATCCTGGTGGGACTGGGACTCTATGCCACCGGTGCACTGCTCTTCATTCCAGGCAGTTTGATGATGGTGTTCTGGCCGTTCCTGGTGGCCTACTTCATACTCACATGTGGACTCTCATTTCTCGAGACCAGCGCAAACCCGTACATACTGGCGATGGGGTCCGAGGAGACTGCGACACGGCGGTTGAACCTCGCGCAGTCTTTCAACCCCATGGGTTCGCTCCTGGGGATGTTCGTCGCCCAGCAGTTTATCCTGGCCCGATTGAATCCGGCTTTGGCGGCGGAGCGGGGAGCTCTGCCCGCGGACCGGTTGGCAACCCTCACCGGTCAGGATCTGGCGGTGATTCGCACTCCCTATCTCGGAATCGCATTTGTCATCATAGTGGTATTCGTAGCGATCGCGATCACCCGGATGCCTGCTTACGGTGAGGAAGATCGGTCACTCAATGTGGGGCCCACGTTGCGTCGCCTTTTTCGCAATAGCCGCTACGTGGAGGGGGTGGTTGCGCAGTTTTTCTACGTCGGTGCCCAGATCATGTGCTGGACCTTCATCATCCATTACGGGACCATGGAGTTGGGCCTGAGCGAGGTTCAGGCACAGGGTTACAACATGGTGGCAATGGTCATCTTCGTGACCAGCCGTTTCATATGCACGTTCCTGCTCAAGTACGTGAGTCCTGGCGGGTTGCTGCTGACATTGGCCGTCGGTGGGGGCGTGCTCACACTCGGAACCATCTTCATTCAGGGTATGGTGGGTCTCTACTGCCTGGTAGGAGTATCCGCCTGCATGTCGCTCATGTTTCCCACTATCTACGGCATCGCTCTGAAAGGCGTGGGCGAGGATGCCAAGCTCGGTGCGGCCGGCCTCATCATGGC
>JBDGYW010000577.1:0-7584 GCA_039588935.1 Gemmatimonadota bacterium
GAGGACGCCTATCCGCCTCTAATCCTCGAACAGTTGCAGTCAGCCATGAAGCGGAGCATAGCACGTGGGTCGTTGTACGTGACTCTCGATAGGCTCCAACACAAAGGAATGCTGCAGTCGAAGCCGGGGCCGCACGAACCGGAACGCGGTGGCCATCCAAAGCGGTACGTGTCGGTCACCAAGCAGGGGATCGCTGCCTTGCGCGAATGCCGCGAATCGCTTTTGACGTTGTGGGCCGGGCTCGACTCTATCATCCAGGAATGAAGAAGCCTCCGCGAATCGCGAAAGCGCTGCTACGGCGCTGCGTCCCCGCAGGATTGTTCAGGGACTCCGTACTGGGAGACCTCGAGGAGGGCTTCTTCGAGCAACTGCGGCGCGGGAGTGGCGCGTACGCGGCAGCCTGGTACTGGCTGCAAGCCTCCAGAGTCGGTCTGCGTTACTTGGCATCACGTGTCGTGAACCGTCGTTTCTACACGCGTCCGCGGGGCCGGAAGCGATCCAGAATCGCCGTGTTGGAATCGACCATTCACGACGTTCGGTTCGCGCTCCGCACCCTGGGCAGGCGCCCGCTCTACGCGACTGTCGCCGTTCTGACGCTCGGCCTCGGTATTGGTGCGACCACGGCAATGTTCAGTGTGGTCGATGGGGTGTTGCTGACGCGTTTGCCGTACGACGAGCCGCGAAGGTTGGTGGCCATCTGGCAGACAATGCCAAATCTGCAGGGAATCCCTGGAGATGACGGCGCGCGCTGGGACCGCTACAGGTTTGCATATCCGCAGTACAGGGATCTGGCGAAAGAAAGCACACTCTACGAGGATCTTGCGGCTTACCGGGCAGGAAACCCGGACGTCGCCACGTTAACCGGACACGGAGATCCGGTTGAACTGCCTGCTGGTGCGGCGTCAGCGTCGTTCTTGTCTCTGCTCGGCGTGCGGCCAGCCTTGGGGCGCTGGTTTCTCCCCGGAGAGGTGGCGTCGAGAACAGGCAACGACGGGGCGTCGGTGGTGGTGGTGAGCTACGAGCTATGGCAAAGACGGTTTGCTGGCTCGCACGGAACGCTTGGGCGCATCGTCACCCTAGACGATCGATCGTTCGAGATCGTAGGAATCATGCCGCCCGGGTTTTTTGTCCAATGGTTGAGCGCTTCAATAGCGGGGGAGAGCGTCCCTGCAAGGCGGGACGTTTGGTTTCCGATCGGGGCGCCCGGGTGGAATGCTAGCCCTCAGGGGTACAGTTGGGAGATTATCGGCAGGCTTGGTTCCAGGGCGACCATCGAAGAGGCTCGTGCAGAGACGTCCAGCGTTCTGGCGGCGCACCCCAACTCTGCGGCAGACAGCGAAATACGTGTAATCCCTCGTGCTGCCGAGGAGACTCGGGGATTGACTTCTCCTCTCGTGCTGCTGTTTGGGGCCACGACCTTCCTCTTAATCATCGCGTGCGGCAACATAGCGACGCTCTCGATGGCCGAGGTGCTGAGCCGTCGGCACGAGATCGCGACACGCTCGGCACTTGGCGCCCGGGCCGCGAGAATCGTCCGCCTTTTTCTTACTGAGAATCTGGTGTTGGCAGCCCTTGGGATCAGCATTGGGGCCGCGTTGGCGTACTGCGGAACAGGAGTTCTCGTGGCCCTGGCGCCCCCGATACCGCGCCTGCATGAGGTGGGGGTCGACATTCGCGTGCTGGGTTTCGCGGCGTTGTCTGGAGGGTGCGCGGCGTTCCTCTTTGGCGCAGTACCGTCGGTACTGGCGTCCCGTAGTGCAGTCAATCCTACATTGCATGGATCCGCTCGCATGAGCCGAGTTCGTCCACGCTTCTTCGGCTCCGTGATCGCTTTGCAGATCGCCATGACCGCTGTGCTCCTCGTTGCCGGTGGGTTGTTGACGCGGAGCCTTTCGCGGCTATTAGCCGTCGAGCCCGGGTTCGACGCTAGCGGCCTTGCAGCCGTCGAGGTCCGGCTGCCACCCAGCCGATACCCACACTCTGCACGTGCGGAGCGCGTTGCGTTCTTTGAGAATGTGCTAGACAGGCTTGAGGCGGTTCCCGGTATTGGCACCGTTACTGGAGTTAGCAGACTGCCGTTTCCCGGGCAGACTTCCGCGATGAACATGCGAGTCGGTGAGCGCGATTTCAATCCGCTCTTCTATCAAGTCGCGCCTGGCTACCTCGAGACACTTGGTGTTCCGCTGCTCACAGGGCGCTCCCTTGCCAAGACAGACGGACCCGATGCACCGTTGGCGGTGGTAGTCAACGAGACTGCAGCGCGACGCTTCTGGCCAAACGAATCCCCCGTCGGCGCTCAGGTCACGTTGAGTTACCCCAAGGGACCAGTCACGGTCGTGGGAGTAGTAGGAGATATGAAAAGGCAGGTATTGACTGCGCAAACCGAGCCGGCCTTTTTCATTCCCTTCGGCCAGGTCCCGGACGAGACTGTATGCTTCATCGCTCGAACACAGATGGATTCTCGCGACGCCCTTCCATTGATGAGCGCGGCGGTGACATCCGTGGACAACGAACTCGTCGTGAAGAACTCTACAACGGTCGCTGAACTGATTGCTTCGTCCGCGGATCACGAGCGCTACCGCACTCTTCTGTTGAACTTCTTCGGCGTTCTAGCCACCTCGCTTGCTGCAGCAGGTGTCTTCGGAGTCACGGCTCGTAGCGTCGCTTTGCGCACGCGGGAAATGGGCATAAGGATGGCGCTGGGCGCGAGAGGAACGGGCCTAGTCGGAAACACCGTACGGGGCATCCTCTACGTAGGCGTCACTGGAACCGCGGTCGGCCTCCTGGGAGCACTCTGGACTTCCCGCTTACTCGCGCAGTTCCTCTTCGGAATCGAGCCGTCCGATCCAACGACCTATGGAGTGGTTGCCGCGCTGATCGTGATGATGTGTCTAGTTGCCAGCTACGCACCCGCTCGGCGTATCACGAAGGTGAACCCGGTGGAGGTGTTGAACGCGGAGTAGGACCTTCCGAAATCTTTCCTCACATCGACGCATCGAGGTACGCAAACCACGCTTTCTCCGCATTCCGAATGCTGATGCCGAATACCTCTTCAAATTCTCGCATGATGGTTTCGCGTGTATCGGCTTCAGTGACCGAGCATATGGCCTGCTTCATTCTGTCGATGCCGAAGGTGCTGGCTGCTTTGCGGCGGGCTTCGTCAAATGCGCGGCTCTCGAGGACTTCTTCGATCGCGTACAGCCTTCCCGCGGCTCTGTGCTCCCTGACCGTCTCCGCATAGATATAGCTACCCCTTCCGGACCAAAGGTCCCAATGCGACACCCAACTGCCATTGAGCGGATCGAACTCGTGTGCGACTGCCATTCCTTCATCGTACAAACGAACTGTGGCATGACCACAGAGGGCGAAAGTGTAAATGTGCATGGCCTCATGAGGGTGCCAACCGTGGACCGTCGCAAGCGCGTATTCCTGCGGGAACCCGCGGCCGGTAGCCCGCCTCCCAACGGCGGCCCGCATGTCTCCAAAGGAAAACTTGTAGTAGTCAATCTTCTTCGGGAGGCTGATGTCCAAATAGTCGACCGCCCACTGGTGAAAAGCTTCCTGCCGATCCACCGAGATACTGTCGTCCGCCTTGAGGTAGAACACGAAGTGTTCGCTCTCGATCCGCTCTGTCAGTTGAGCCGCCGTCGCCAAATCGAGGCCGGTGGGGATTTGTGAAGCAGTATGGACCGGCGACCCTCGCGGTGGTGACTCCGTTCTGGGGTCGCCACCGCAGCCTGCTGACACCATGCAGCATAAGATCACGATGGCTATGAGCGATGAAAGATCGCTGTTGGCAACCACCTGCGGCGATGGTGTTGAGGGTACCACCCTTCGGCTGTGTGTGGGCACGTAGCTGGTTTCGCTATGGCTGCGGCAACGGCTGCTCGGATGGAGTCCCTGTGCTCAGGCGCCCGGTCTCCTCGCCCGAGTTCAGCTCAGCTCTCTTCGCGATTGCGATAGAGGCGGGTGCAAAGGTTCCACCGAGAAATCCGGTCACGCCGATTGCGCCGAGCACGTCGACTAGCGTGGTTCCAGCTGGAAACATCCCGGCTGCACCGAACAGAAGAGGAACGACGGCACCTCCAATAAGGCCCCAGATGGCTGTCCGTCGCAGCGAGAGATCCGAAAGCGTCTTGCGGCCTTCACGGAGTGTAAGAAGCGTTCCAAAGCCGACGCCTGAAACAAGTCCGTAGAGTCCCATGCCTACGGCCCACTCGAATATCGGGTTCGTCCATTGCCAGACCTCGGGTCGCACGACTCCGATGACCGCTCCGATCCCGGCGCCGATTCCCGACCACAATGTGCCCCATGTGATACCCACACCCAGCAATCCCCTGAGTTTCTGCAACAGCTTCTTCATTCCGCCTCCAAGCAGACGCACTTCAATGTCAGGCATTACGCCACAGACGTCCGTTCGGTTCCAACCATTGTGTAGCCGTACGCTGTCCAGAATTCAAATGGCACATGTATGAATGCCGGCGTGATATCTTCCGTATTGCGGAAGAAAGATGTCAGAAACTGAGGAATACGCCGGTGCGTGCATTTTCCAAAACGACCCTCTTGTTGCTCTCAGCGGTCTCGTGTGCTTCGTCGGATCGACCCGTGGAGTCTGCGAGCGCCACAGATTGCTTGATAAGCGACCAGCGATACGAATGGATCACCGTCGAGACGCCGAGTTTGCGCATCCACTCATGCCGCGTAAGGGGTTTGCCCAGGTCGACCTGCACGACCACCACGGCGTCAAGGTCTTTACGATAGATCTGGCCAGGCGGGTGGCGAGAACGGATATGGACTTCTTGAAGCTATGCAAGTCATATCGCAGAGAACTCGAGTGTCGCAGACAATCGCCGGCACCGACGTCAGTGTGCTGCGCAGCATCTTCAACACTCGGTATGCCGACGGTGCGGAACAGGAGATCCTCGACGTCATCGACATGGCGTTAGGCGTTTACGACGCGAGCCGTTTCAACGCCCTCGTGCGAACGGTAAATCCGTTTCACTACACCATCACTGCGCTCGTGTACATAGCCAAAATCACCGGGCGCGTGTTCTCCACCCTCTTCCTCCGGCCGGGACGTTCGCGTGCACCGCGGCTCCGGGAGGAAGATGTGACCCGGCTCGAAGCGGTGGTGTCCCGTCTCTCTGACGTCGAAGAGTTGATTGAAACGCGATTCGCGGAGATGCGCGACCGGCAGGTACAACAGTATGGCGAGAACGACGTAGCAACTGGTGGACCTCACCGAGCGGCTCGATTTCGCGGAACGAGTGATTGCGCAGCAACGGCCAATCGACCGCCTCAAACCACGCAACGAGAACGACGTAGTCACGCCCGCATAGCTAACAAAAAAATACAGGGCACGCCCGGTGTCGTACGTAATACGACGGTTCCCTAAGCCTACGATATCGTTCGAGAAGCTAGTACCGATCTGCCGCCCATAAAATCCGATACCGCTCCAACCAGATCAACCCTACATCGTCGGTCCGCGCCACATATGCAGTGGATGCAGCCTCGGCACCAACACCGAAGCCGATGATCTTCGATCGGGGGGGCAGCTCTATGAATCCAACGCGGTTTCCCTGCTCGTCGAAGACCTCCATGCGGCCCGGTGCACCCGCAGGCATGAACCTCTCCACCCATACGTTTCCTCGTGGGGATATTTGAGCACCGCCCATCCGGAACACGGGTAGGGTCTCCGGCCAGTCGTAGCCGTCGATACCCTGCATTTGACTCGCAGGAATACCTCTGCTCATCTGAAGGCTCTGCGTGCCGCCTTCTCCCACGAGGGCCATTGACATGATTCCCGTGGCGGACATGGACTCCAGTCCGGCTTCCATATCGGACTCAACCAAGGGGAACGTTTCAACTTCGTTCGGCGGACCGTGCGCGACACTACCATCCGGGAAGTACCAGTCCACCGAGTACCCGTTCGCTCGGATCACCGCCACCCGTCCGTCACTGCCTATCGCCCAATCGTCGTGGAGAATGAGCATTGGGCGTTTGGCCCCGGGTTGGGGCCTGACGTATTCGGCGTGCCAAGCCGCAGCGACTCGTGTCTCTTCCCGTGTTACCCTATCGATCCTGTGCAAGGCGGTCGTGTCAGGAGGGCCCTCGCGGGAATATGGTCCAGCGTCATACAAGTTCCCCACGCTATCCACGAAATTGGGGTGGATGGTTCGTCCCATTCCGTCCTCGGTTGCCGTGGTCATGGGGGTCCAGGCCACGAACGTGCCCTCAGGATCGATCACAGTGAGACGGCCGTTTCCGAGATCGACGAGTAGCGTCGAGTCCCCCGGCAACGCGAAGACCCGATCAGGTCCCTCATACTCTTGCGGTCCCGGTCCTTGACGTCCGATGGTGTCGGCGGAACCCGCTCCCATGTCGAGACACACAAGGACCTGGCTGGTCGGATCAGCCGCGAGGATTCTGCCGTCAGAGAGTTCCCTGATGCCGCTCAAATAGCTGAACGCTGCCGGGAAGGTCGCGTCCAGCTCCAGTGTTGCGAGACGCTGTTCCCCACCGAGTATCTCGCTCTCACCCTCACTTCCACATGACGCCATCGTCAAAGCGATAGGCAATACCAGCATGAGTCTCAGAGAGCGTGCCATGGCGGGTCTCCTTTTATTCTGCAGGCGCGAGGAATCGAGCGGCTAAGATGCAGCCGTCAGGCGGGGGGCGCTAGAGGGGAGTTGCAGCCCTACGGCACATCCATGTTGCGCAGTCGCCGAATCGACAGCAGCACAAACCCGACGAACACAACAACCGACGCTACGATGGCGAATCCAAAGCTCAGATCATCGGCTTCGATGAATCGTCTGGGGTCCAATCCGCGCATCAACGCGATCGAGTAGTAGCGGACGCTCAGGAACCTTACTCCCGCCACATAGCCCGAGAAGAACCCTTCCCACAGAACGATATACAGCAGGCCGTAGCCGATGGCACGTGTGGTCTTGAGACCGAGCCAGACGAAGGCCGACGAATACAAGGCCACACCGACGAATGCGCCAGCAGTGACCGCAAACGTCGCGACCCAGTCGCCGCTGAACGCGAAGTAGCCTGTGAAGAACGCGCTGAGACTCATGAAGGGAGCGGAGATGCAAATGGCAGCCAGCAGCTTCGGCACCACGATCTGCCACCGCGGAATCGGAGAGAGCGTCAAGTTCGCCAGCGTCCGGTCCTCTACCTCGACTGCGAACGCCGCGGTCGCGATAGCGAGCACCACGAGCGGCGAAATCGAGCCCGCTAGCATGGCACTGAGTACCGAGTTCTCGAACTCCTGCACGGTTGGAGCATCGGATGAATTGACAACCAATATTGCAATGAGCACCGGCAGCAACGCCAACACCGTCAATATCGACAGCCGCCACCGGCCCGAAAGCTGGCGGAGCGTGAGCAGGAATACCGAGCCCATCGTTAGCGTTCCACCAGGTAGCCGAAGACACTTTCCAGCGAATCGTCCAACGGTTCGACGCGTCGCAGGCTGATCGAACTCGACTTCGCGAGGCGAGGTAGCTCAATTTGCAGGTCGCGCACATTTCTGCTCAGCACCACGATCGTTCCATCGGGATCCACATTCACGGCGTC
>JBDGYW010000578.1:0-4616 GCA_039588935.1 Gemmatimonadota bacterium
TTTTTTTGGATCGAATCAATGATCCCGGCCGAGTGTACCTGACCGGCACCACACTCTCTGGCAGGTTCACGCTTCGTATCTGCGTGTTGTCGTTTCGAACACACATGGATCGGATGCAAGTGGCGCTCGAGGATATTCGAGCGGCGGTGGGGGCGGTAGGGGGGTAGGGGGGTAGGAAACGGAGCGGCCACAGTTGTTCCGCAGGTCCACACGCGGCATCCCCTCGCCACACCCAACCCCGGCACAAGCGGCATTTGCGACATACTCCACCCGCGTGGGTGCCTCGGCTCATGCCACCTATGCCGCAGATGCCACTCATTGCTGCCACATCGACAGTACCTACTCCTGAAACCACCAGATTCTGCCAGAATGGCCGAAATTAACTGGCATCTCCGATGCACTAGGCGTTGGCAGCGAAAGCGGTGTGGTTGCCGCAAGACAGACAATCAAACAATGACGGATCTTTTGGAGGTGTTGAAATGGCTTACTACCCAGCAGTTATGCGTGCCCGGCGTGCTCCCGTAGCATGGCAGGATGTCTTTGGCCGGTTCGACAGGCTCTTTGACGCTAACGGTGGCAACCGTTTCTCAATGGCTTGGTCGCCTGTTACCGACGTGCGTGAAGATGAGGATGGGCTTTACGTGACGGTCGAGCTGCCTGGAATGAGCAGCGACGACGTTTCGGTTTCAGTTGAGAACGGCATCCTTTCGATTTCCGGCGAGAAGAAGCAGGAAACCGAAGAGGGTGACAGTCAGGGCGATTATCATCTGGTGGAGCGCGGCTATGGAAGCTTTGAGCGCACTTTCAGGCTCCCACGCAGCGTCAACAACGACAAGGTGAAGGCGAAGTTTGAGAACGGACTTCTCAACATCGACATTCCCAAATCGGCGAAGGCCAAGAAGAGGCTGATCGAGATCAAATAAGGCGGAAAGAAAAGAGGCGGCAGGGTGAAGCCCTGCCGCCTCTGCTTCTCTGCCGCACTTAAAGATCCACCTCAACAGCATCCCCTGGTTCCACTTTGTACTCGACGCCATTCGATTCAAATGCCACACCGTGTTTGGCTTGTGTTTCGAGTCCGACCCAGAATCTCTCATGAGTCGCTGTGATTGCGACCCATCTGCCACGGTATTTGATGCTCAGGCTGACACGACGGAATCTCGCGGGCAGGTTCGGCTCGATCGAAATACCATCGTCAGATATCGCGATTCCGACGTAACGATCGTGTACGATGCCGACCGTGCCTGCCATCGACCCGAGATGGATGCCCTCAGATGTGGTTCCTCCCTGAATGTCCACGAAGTCGCTGCGCAGTGCGCCGTTGAACAGATCCCAGCTCAGGTCCCTGTCGATGCGATCGAGAAGCGAGGAATACACCATGCGGCTGAGCGTGGAGCCATGGGAGGTTCGCTCCAGATAGTAGTGGATGTTCTTTTCGATCGTGTCTTCGCCGAACGGATAGCCAAGCTGCTTGAAGATGCGTTCGACTTCCTTGTTGCCAAGGACGTAGAACATCATGGTCACGTCTGGCTGTTTAGCGACCATATACTTGTCTGGCGACGCGCCTTCGGCCTTGAGAATTCTGTCCAGACGCTGTATGTCACCGTATTTCTCTCTGTACTCTTCCCAGGGGAACTCTTCCAGCTTCTCGTAGCCATCGAATTGGCTGATGATGCCGTCACCGTGGAAGTGTACCGTCATCTTCTCGATCATGTCGCGCCACAGAGTTAGCTCATCGTCGCGGATGTCCAGGAGAGCTAGGAGATCCTTCTTGCGTCCGGGGTGAACGAGTTCAAGAGCCTTGAGGGCCCTCTCGATACACCACACGACCATTACGTTGGTGTAGGCGTTGTTTCGAAAGCCACCTTCTTCGGCCCCCTCGTACATCTCGTGATACTCGTCCGGGCCCATCACTCCGTGGATCTCGTAACGACCCGTTTCCTCGTTCAGGTGAGCAGCGCTCACCCAGTACCGGACGACTTCCAGGATTACTTCGGCGCCGTATCGCTCCAGGAATGAGCGACTCCCGGTCATTACGTATTGCTGCCAGATGTTGTAGACGATTGCTACGTTGACGTGCCGTTGGCGCCTGCTGTTGTCAGGACCCCAGGTTCCGTCCTTGGGGTTCAAATGCAGGAATTGAGTTTCCTCTCGTCCGTTGCTGCTGCTTTGCCATGGGTACATCGCACCGCGAAAGCCGAATTCCTTGGCATATTCCCGAGCGGCGTCGAGCCTGTAGTAGCGATACCGCGTCATGGCCTCGCCTATCTCAGGAAAGGTCTTGATGTAGAATGGGAAGATGTAGAGTTCGTCCCAGAAGATGTGGCCGCGGTATGCTTCTCCGTGGAGCCCTCGCGCCGGTGCGCTCGCGTCGAGGTTCTTGGTGTTCTCCGACATCGACTGCAGCGAATGGAAGATCTGCAGGCGCATCAGAACCCCTTCGTCGGGTCCCTCATCGTCGGGATTGGGTTCACACTCGATGTCGACATCGGCGCGATCCCAGAGCGAAACCCAGGCGGCGCGGTGCGTGCGCAGCAGCTCCTCAAAACCGGGTGCCCGAGTAATCGCCAGGCCGGCGTCATGTGAACTTTCGCACAGCCCGTCATCGCGTGATGTGTTGAGCGCAGCCACTTTCTCGACAACAATTGGTGAACCCTGAGTGGCTGTGGTGGTGAACTCCTGTCCTGTGTTGTGCTCATCTGCCATCGTATGGAAGGTTACGTCAACGTCGTCCTCCGATGGTGAAACGCGGGTCCGTGCTGCGACAGCCACCTCCAGACGCGACTGGTTGGTCTTGACCAGAACGTAGACTCCCTCGGGTTCTACCACGCCGGTTCTGACGACGTTGTGGTGTTTTGACTCCAACTCACTGTATCGTGCCACCCCTGCATTGGTGACGTTTCCGTCCACCATCGATCGTATGTGAACTTTGCCGGACCAGTCCTCGGGTCTGATTATGTACTCGATTGCGGCTAAGTGAGGAGAGTACATGTGCACGAATCGTCTGGTCATTACAGAAGTGGTGCGGCCGTCGGAGTCCCGTATGGTGTAGGACCGCACAAGCACACCTTCGCGCATGTTGAGCTCGCGCCGGTATGACAGGACTTCCATCTTCTCGAAATCGACCCAGTCGCCTCCCTCTGGACGGAACGAAAGGCATAGCCAGTTGGGGAAGTTGACGAGGTCTTCGTTCTCTATGGCGTGTCCTGCTACCTGGCTCGTGGCGCGATTGTACCCGCCAGCCACGTAGGTGCCGGGGTAGTGCGTTCCGTCCGCGCCCACCTCCTCGGCGGCTCCTCGCGTCACGAACTGCCCATTACCGAGTGCGCAGAGCGCCTCTCGGACGCCCTCCTGTTTGGGCTCGTACCCCTCGAATGTCAGGATCCACCTATCGCCGTGTTCAGTCATCGTGGTTGGTTCCTTCCGTTTGACCGGCTGAAGCTCTTCCTGCAAACCAGCTGTCCATTGCCTCGACCGAGAGGTCGGCCGGGTCGGATATCACCACATCTGCGCCGGCATCGCGAAGTGCCTGTTCCTGCCCCCCGTGGGCAAGGCCAACGACAACGCCGAACTCCCCACGGCTGCCAGCCTCGACTCCGGATGCTGCATCCTCGACGACAAATGCGCGCCACGGTTGGAGGTTCAACAGTTCGGCGCAACGCAGGTAGACATCGGGGTGCGGCTTGCCTCGCATTCCCTCTTCCTCGGCAGTGACCCCATCGACGACCGCGTCGAAGAGCTCCACTAATCCTGCGATGCGGATGATGCCGCGCGTGTTCTTGCTCGACGACATTAGACCGACCTTGTAGCCTTTTTCGCGTAGCGCCTTGATGAAATCAACAGTGGGATCAAATATCCCAACTCCGTCGGTGTTCACGAGCTCGCGATAGAACTCGTTCTTGCGGTTTCCGAGGCCGCAGACCGTCTCCATTCGTGGGGGGTCTGACGGATTCCCAAACGGTAGCTCGATTCCCCTCGATTCAAAGAAGCTCTGTGCGCCTTGGTATCGGGGCTTCCCGTCGACATAGATGGGATAATCGGTTTCCATGTCGAACGGTCTCTGTTCCTTGTTGTTTTTGGCAGACCACTCGATCAAATACTCGTCGAACATCTTCTTCCAAGCGCGCGAGTGGACCATCGCGGTATGGGTCACTACTCCGTCGAGGTCGCAGATGCCGCCGTCATAGTAAGTGTGCACGTTGTCCTCTTCCATGGTTGACCATCAACCAGAACCTCGGTTGTCATAACTTGGCGACCACGCAACGCAGACGATCGTCTGGATGCGATGAGTGCCGGATCGCCGGCCCGGCCTGCAATGTCAAACGGCTGGCCTCGTCAACTGAGTAGCCGGGGTATTTCCGAAGGAAAGACTCCTGCCACGGCGCCGATCAGAGTCAACGGACGCCAGCGGGACACGGGAAGTCAAGGTGGTTAGATTATCGACGGAGTAATGAATGGTGATTGCTGAGTTGTGAGTTTGTGACGGAGGCCGGGGCGCCCTCCAAACCGGTCGTCACGAGGAGGTTTCACCACATGACCATGCGCCATACTCAGGAGGTGGTATCGACGGCGTGAACGTACAGGCCAAGCCATCCGGACGAGCTGAAAACGGTGATCCT
>JBDGYW010000579.1:0-4613 GCA_039588935.1 Gemmatimonadota bacterium
CGTCGTCGGGGGCCCTGCTCGCCCGTGCCGAGGTGGTGCTGAGGTAAGAGACTCAGCACCACCTCTGGGGCAATCCTTCAACGAGAGTAGGTCCACCCCTCGTCTATGGCCGGCCGCTCATCGGCCTGGACCACGTCCCACCCCGTAGCGTATATCCAGCGCGTGAAACGATGCAGCTTGTCGAAATCGATGAGTTCCGTCTCATCGTTGGGGGTATGATAGGTTGGGTGAAGCATGCTCGTGTAGAACAGCACGGGAATGCCGATCTCCGCATATGGCCTGTGATCGCTGCGGAAGAAAAAGCCCTCCGGGTGATCCGGGTCGTCCCATGAATTGTCGATTGCGAAACCCGCCACAGCTGTGTTGGCGGCAAGCGCCATTTCCACCAAGTCAGTAGAGTTCTTGTGTGGCGATACCGAACCCAGCAGCGCCGCCGTATCCGGGTGGTTGCGCGCGATCATGTCTACGTTCAGAACCGCCACTATAGAACCTTCCGGAACAGTTGGGTTGAGCGAATACGTATACGAACCGCCGAATCCCCGCTCCTCGGCGCCATGGAATACGAACAAGGCACTCCGGCGCCCCGGTCGCTTCGCGAACGCCCGACCGATTGCCAGGAGCGCGGCGCACGCCGAAACGTTGTCGTCGGCGCCATTGTAGATCGAGTCACCGTCGACGGGGGGCCCCACCCCCAGGTGATCGTGGTGGGTGCTGAACAGCACGTATTCACCGCCCAGGTCGGGATCGTTTCCCGGGACCACTGCAACAATGCTAGCTGATGGGTATACAAAGCTCTCAACGCTGAGGTTTGCTCTCAGCGACTGTCCCTGCGACACGTATCCGCGACTCGTAGCCGGGAGCCAGAGCACCGGAGGCTGATCGACAGGACGGACTCGGTTCGCTTCGGTGTCGAAGCGCGTACGGCCTTTCTGTGGTCCGCTGGCACTTGCGGTGTACGCGATGTCCGCGATGGAGTCCGATACCAGCACAACGGCCGTCGCACCCTTGTCGAGAAGCGGCCGCGATCGTTCTCTGATCGCATACCGTGCGTAACGACTTTCGGAAAGCGACATCCCACTCGAGGGTGGGCGGGACGGCGGCAGAAGCATCGCCGCCACAGGGCGCCCGCGAACCCGTGCAGCCGATATTCTGTCGGCGGGTGTGTTACCCACCCAAACCAGAGTCCCGTTTACAGATGTCTCCACCGCGGAATTGAGGAGCACCTCGGTACCGATATCGAAAGAGCTACCTCCAATCACTATCTGGCTCGTCGGCGAGAGCCGCACGGTGCGCATCGAATAGAACTGCCAGTAGCTGTCATCCTCCCCCGCGGGCTGAAGGCCGGCTTCGCGTGCTCGCTCCGCCAGCCACGCAGCCGCTCGTAACTCGTCGACCGTCCCCGCTTCCCTACCCCGAAAGTCGTCGTGCGCCAGCGCCGTGACATCGCGCAGCAGATCGTCTTCGGTGATGGAACCGATGGCCGGGTATGATTGGTTACAGCCGATGACCAATGCGGCAAGAACGGTGATCACCAGCCAGGCTCGTGTTGGAAGTAGCAGACTCATCGTTCTTTCTCCCTATTGCAAATTCCGTTTGGGTGCGACCCATCGTTCATTCACTGTCGACGTTACAGCCGGAGCTGCTGCTCCAGCCAGCCGGCAGTCTCATTTCCTTCGAGTAATCGCAGTAGGTCGAGCGCTTGCTCGGTCGAGTGAACTTCCATACGCACCAGTTCCCGACACCACCCGAGGTACCGATCGTGCGAGATGCGCGCGGCCAGCCGATCCAACAACACCGGCCCCGCGCTATACAGAACTGCCTGGACTTCGGCAGCTTTCTCTTCGGTGGAAGTATCACTGCGGTCAAAGTTCCAGATCGATGGCCCTCCCTCGGACTCACGCTCTTTCTGTGCCAGCCGATCGCGGAACTCTGCCTCGCCAAATGCATCGCGAAGCACCAGCAACGCGGAATATTCGGCGAACGATTCGTTCAGCCAATCTTCCCAACTGTCCGCGGGGGCAAGCGTCCACCAGAAGTGTGCCGCCTCGTGCGCGAGGTATCGCAAAAGTTCGGCTCGGTGTTCAGGAGTCGTTCGTTCTGTGAGGCGAGATAGAACGATCAGGCCCGGCCTCGCGTATCCACCCCCCAACTCGCGTTTTGTTTCTACCAGTGACAGTTCCTTCGATGTTGCTCCACCGAACCAGTTGGAATAGGTCCCCAATACCGAGACTGCATCACCGGCCAGTTGAGCGGCCACTGAGTCGTCCAGGCTGGTGAAGTGGACATGTACCACATAACCGGCTGAGTCGACTCGTGTCGTTCGGATGTCGCGTGCGGCAAACAGCACGATGTCGTTGACGACGCGGCCCTGCTCGAGGTGCCAACCGGTTTCCGTGAGTTCGGCCTCGCCGAAGCCACGCACCTCATATGCCGGATCGATTTCAGCATCGACAGCAAACGTGAATGGCCCGTAATCGGTGTGATTGTAGGGGAACCACGGGAAGTAAAGACCGAGTTCGGTCCACTCCTCGGTCAGGACATTGGCCGACCAAGGGGGCCAGGTGTCGATGATGCCACCGTACTCGAAGTGAATGGTCGTAGTTTCGCCGTCGCCGAGTGGCTCGGTGAATGAAACAACAAGACGGCCTCCCGCTGGTATCCATGGCACCGCGCTCTCCGCGGCCGGGTCGAACTCGTAGTCCGAGACATCCACTCCCGTGACCGCCGTAACATCCATTTCACGGTGGAGCAGGAAGGTCGCGACCTGTAGATCGGCAGAAGGCGACCGGAATGTCAGATCAACCGACGCCTCGATGGATTGCCTCGCCGGATCGATCGCCGCCGAGATACTGTAGTGAAAATGATCGGGTGGCCCTGCGTCCCGCACACATGAAACCAGACCGACGGCCGTCGTCGCGACAATTGGCAAAGTCCATGTCCGCGTGAGCACCGCAGTATGAGTTTCAAAAAGAGTCATCCCGGCGTGCAGCAAGTGACGAATAACTCGTTTGCCGTCAAGACGCAACAGCGTCACGCGGCTTTCTTTTCACGGCCCACAAGCATGCGCCACGCCGTCGTCAAAGCCAGGCCAAACCACAAGAGGTCGAATAGGCTCAGCTGAGACTGGACCCGCTCCACAAGTCCAACCTCACCAATGACTGCCTCCGCAAACGCTTGCGCCATCTGCATTCGTTGCTCCGGTGACGTTGCCTCGGCGTGCGCGGTTGCCTCCACTATCATCGTCTCCCAGAGTTGGTCCGAGAGCGTATCCGTTTCGGACATCAGGTCCAACTCGGCCAAAACGCTGTCCGACCAGCCGTCCGTCGTCCGCAGTTCATATGCCGCCGCCTGGGTCATCAATTCTGGAGTCGACTCGATCTCTTCCACCCATTGCCCGCTCGCCAACGCTTGCACGATGAAGAGTTTGCCCGCGATGAGGCCAACTGCCGACAAAGCCGCCGCGATCCCAGCCATCGTAGTACCCCGCTTGTCGGTTACACGTGTCATCGCGAAACCGACCAGTAGGCCGATACCCCACGCGATCCAGCCAACTTCGAGATCCGCGGCAACCGCGATAAAGGCCCAAATGGCTCCGCCAAGCACGGCGGCGGCGGCGCCCGCCAAGATCGCACGGATCGGAACTCCCTGCTCAACAGGCGAGGGTGGCATCGTTGCCGTTTCGCTCACCTCGGGCCCTTCAGGCGGAATCTCATTCAGGTCATCCATGGGTTCTCCTACAGTTGTAGGTGTTAAGAGAGCTGGAGAAACGATTTTGAGATCATGTAGAGGACGGACATCCCTCCATCACGGGGACAACCGGAGCATCGTGCCCCACCAACCTACAGCCCACACGTCTTCCCGCTCAGCCACCCAAATGGCTCCGAGCCTGTGTAATCCGCCAGGCGTCTCGTCGGTCCACGTATCGCCGTCATAGTGAAAGATCGGACCGTTGGTCGCGATCCAAATGTCTCCGGGCCCGCTACCCGAGATGCCGTAAATGTGCCAGGTGATCGCGCGGCCTACTTGGCCGTCGCTTTGGCGGCGCAAGGGAGCACCGTCAGCCCAACTTGAACCATCGAAATGAAGCATCGTACCGCTATTCCCCACAGCCCAAATGTCCTCCGGCCCGCTACCCCAGATGGCGTTGAGCCAGTGCGTGTCGATGCCGGGAGAGGCATCGGTCCAGGACGTACCGTCATAATGGAGGATTGTGCCACCCTCTCCGACAGCCCAGACGTTGGCGGGCCCACTCCCCCACACACCAAGCAGATCCTCTCCGGTAAGATCGGCATCAACGTCAATCCACCGCGCGTTTTCGTAGTGAACGATCTCGCCACGGTTACCAACAGCCCAGATATCGTCCGGCCCGCTGCCCCACACGGCTCGGAGCCAGTCAATGTCCAGCTCGGGAGTCGCATCGTTCCACCGTTTGCCATCATAGTGGAGAATGGATGTTCCCACGGCCCACACGTTGTCCGGGCCGCTGCCCCACAATGCCTGTAGGCCGGACGAGTCCACTCGGGAGCCCAACTCGCGTGCATGCTGGAGAGAGATCGCGTGGCTCCATCCGGTACCGTCGTAATGCAGAACGGTACCGCTGGCGCCTACGACCC
>JBDGYW010000580.1:0-4612 GCA_039588935.1 Gemmatimonadota bacterium
AGCCCTTTCTTACCCACCCAGCGATATGCTCCTCTATGCATCGGAGAGCCGCGGGCGATGCGTCGCGCGCGACCAGCAATATTGTGGGAATGTTGGGACCTTCGACTCGAACGGCTGGGCCATACAACAACAGGGACACCAGGTTATCTCCGAGCGACATCTCTAGCCGAGTCGCGAACTCTTCAACCTTCGTATTCAAATCCTTGGCCATTAGAAACTCCCTGAAGCGCCGCCACCGCCGAAACCTCCGCCGCCCCCGAACCCTCCGAATCCACCGCCCCCGAATCCGCCGCCGCCCCAGCCACCTCCGCCAAAACCGCCGTGCCGCGGTCCACCGCCCAGCATCATTCCGAGCAGGAGCCAGCCCATTCCTCCTCCGCCGCGATTGTAGCCACCTCTTCCCCCCCTGCCTCGACCGCCGAATATGGTAGAGAATATGACTATCATGACGATAAGGCTGATGATTCGGCTCAATCCCCCACCGGGGCGGCGGTACGTTCTCGGTTGGCTGATTCGTACCGGCGCGGTACCGGTCAGTTCGAACTCGAATTCCTCGGCGAACGCCTCGGCGATGAGCCACACACCGGCCGCGAGCCCGGACCCGTAGCTATCGGTTTCAACCGCTGTACGACCGATTGCGTCAATGATCCGCCCTGCACGCGCGTCGGTTACAAACCCTTCGGATCCCGTTCCGGTGGCAATCGCGAGTGGTCCACGGCCGTCGCCAAGTCGTTCACCAGGTACGAGCAGCACGACCACTCCGGCGTTCCGAGCACGGTCGCCGGCTCCGCCGGTGGCACCGACGCCCCATTGGCGGCCGATATCCCGTGCAACCTCAATCAATGGTCGGCCGCCAATGTCGCGGAGCGTGACCACCACGATCTCACCGCCCGATTTTTGGCGCACCTCTTCAATCACACCGTTCAACAGCTGTCTGGAGGGAGCGTCGATCACGCCCGCGAAGTCGTTGACATATCCCGTTGGCTGCGGAATCTGTACCTGGAAGGCCAGTGCAAGGACAATAGAGAAGATCATGGTGTCAAATTATAACCGATATTAGCCCGTCGGTTCGTTTGCCGAGTGATGGTGAGGAGGTGGCATAAGATCAAAACTCAAAACCCAGCGCCAGGTTCAGGTGATTTGCCGTCTGCAAATCGTAGATGGCGTCGGAGTAGGTTGTCTCCAGTCGACGATATTCTACCGCGAGCACGAGTGGTGCCGCGTAAAGGTGGCAGTGCAGTTCAAATGTGACGTTGAAGCTGCGGCCTGCCGCCGGATCGAGATCGTCGTTCTCGGGGTCCTCCATCCCGTACCCACCGCCGAGTTCAATGTTGTGGGCCGGGTGGAGGTTGAGCTGAGCCCATCCGCCCTTTGTGCGGACAGGAGTCCCGTCCGGACTCAGAGTCTGATCGATGCCACCGCCACCGAGCATGCCCAGACCCTCGCCGACGAACGCTTCTCCCCGAATCTCCACTATCGATGTGACGAAGAACCTCGCGGAAGCAGTGCCGGCGTGAGTCATGCCGAGAGAATCGATGCCGCTGGTGAACCAGCCGTAGTGTCCGCCAAAACTGACTTCACCCCCGGTGGCATCAGATCCCCAGCGCGTGAGCACTCGTCCCTGAACGAACGGGCGCTTGGTCAACTCCGCTCGATCCGGCTGGGGGGTGTCTTCATCCGCCATACTATCGAATCGAGGCGCCACAGCTGCCGCTTCCATCCCAATCCGGAGTGTTGAACCCACCAGCATCCCCAGCCGCACCTGCGGCATCCAGCGTGACAGGTTCCCGGCCCCCGTGAATCCCGGAACGCCAACTGTCGAATATGACGACGGGTCGAATGGTGAGATCGGCAGGGCTTCCTGACCGAAAATGAGCCAGGCATGGGACCATCGGACGGTTCCGACAGCGCGACGAATACGCGGCACCGGCTCTCGACTGCTTTCAGTACGGGTTCCAAAAAAGTCCAGATCGAGTTCACCTTTCACAGTTCCACCGAGCACATCCGATGCCCAGCCAGAAAGCATCACACGGCTTTGGCGCACTGTACTGCCCAGAGCCTCGAGTCGTTCGCCGATGATTGGATTTCGGGGCGAGGCGAGCCAAGGAACCTCTCGGCTGTTGACGAGATCATCGTTGTAATAGGCATTGACCAACAGGACGCCCGAGATTTCTGCAGACTGCCTACGCGGAGAGTCAGCCAAGTCTTGGGCTGAAAGTGATGACGTCATCACCAGGGCGATCGCGAGAAGCAAGTGATGGCTCGAGCACATGGATCCACTCCATTCGTCAGTATGTCGGTCGGCATTGGCAGCTCAACGTATCAAGATAACTGGGGCTCGCGGGCAATTCCGCTACCGTCGGCCAACGCCTGCCGTGAATGGGGTAGAGGCGGTAGCTTGTATCGTTGTCTAAATGGAACAGGAACATCCTCACAGACGAGGGACTCGCTTTGAATCACTGCAACTCACGACGGTGAGCGAATTGGCTGCGGATGGCCTTTAAGCGCTCGCTCGCCACCCTGGTGCGCGGAGAGAGCGATCGCCGACATTTTTTTCGTGCCACGCTCGGAAGGCTTGTCGAGGAAGTAGCGGAACGCACCGAACGTCGTGTTGTTCCGCAGCGATACTTTCGGCCGCCGGGTGCTTTGGCTGAGGTGGCATTCATAGCCGCCTGCACTCGATGCGGCGACTGTCTGGATGTTTGTCCCGCACACGCGATCTTCAACGCACCACCGGGGGCCGGATTGGCTGCGGGAACGCCGGTGATCGAACCGGTGGCCCAACCGTGTGTAGCGTGCGCCGAGATGAAATGTGCCGTGGTCTGCCCCACCGACGCTCTCATTCCACCGGAGAATCTCTGGGATGGGTATCGGATGGCGGACATGGAACTCGTACCGGAGCGGTGCATCGCGTTTCAGAAGGTTGAGTGCGGGGTGTGCGCCCGCGCTTGTCCTCTCGGCGAGAAGGCGCTCGCTCTCGACGCCCGGGGTCGGCCGATCATAAAGAAGGAAGGTTGTGTGGGGTGTGGTGTGTGCGTTCGGGCGTGCCCGTCAACACCGGCATCTCTGGTTCTTCATTTGCGTTGATATGGGAGAAAGACATGAAGGTCGTTTTGCCAGTGGCAGGAAAGGGTACTCGACTGTTGCCACTCACCAAGGAGGTTCCCAAGCCGCTCGTGACGGTTGCCGGACGGCCCGTAATGGACTACGTGGTGGACAATCTCGAGGGACTCGATGTCGATGAGATGATCTTCATCACGGGGCACCTCAGGGAACAGGTCGAGGAATATGTCACGTCCCACTACGATTTACCTGCGCGGTTTGTTGAACAAAAGACACAAGATGGAACAGCGGGCGCCGTCAACCTGGCGCGTCCATTCGTGGATGGACCAGTGTTGATCATCTTTGTGGATACCGTGTTCGATGCCGACCTGTCCATAATCGACGGAGTGGATGCTGATGGTGTGATCTGGGCAAAGGAGGTTGAGGACTATCAGCGCTTTGGTGTCGTGGTAACCGATGATGAAGGGTACATGCAACGAATCGTCGAGAAGCCGTCCGAGCCGATCTCCAAGCTGGCCAACATCGGACTGTACTACATCCGCGACTCCAAGACGATGTTCGATGGGATCACCAAGACACTCTCCGGCCCGCAGATGAAAGGCGAGTGGTTTCTCACCGATGCATTTCAGTACATGATCGACAACGGCCGCAAGCTCCTCACCGCCGAGGTGAGCGGGTGGTATGACTGCGGCAAGGTGGAAACGGTGATAGCGACCAACCGACATCTGCTCCAAGCGGGTGGCGCGAAGCGGCCTGAGACCGCGGATGGTGTGACGATCGTGGACCCAGTGTATGTGGCCGATGGAGCGACCCTCACGGATTGCGTTATCGGGCCGAATGTGTCGATCGAATCCGGCGCTATGATTGACGGTTGCACGTTGATGGACACGCTGGTCGCCGAGGGCGCGCAGGTGCGCGGATCAACACTGAACCATTGCCTGGTGGGTCCGAACGCTGCAGTCGGCAACCAGGCATTGGACAACATGGTTGTGACAAAGGACGAAACCGCCCCGGCACCCTGACGATGACAAACGGCAGAGAGCCTGTGTCCAACGAGCCAGACCGCACTTCGGTCCCGGACCATATGCGCTGGGTTCGGAGAGGATTATGGCTCCTCGGAGCGACAATGGCCTACAACGCGGTCGAGGCGGTTGTTGCGCTCTGGGCGGGAGCAAGGGCGGACAGTATCGCATTAGTTGGATTCGGCTTCGACAGCATCATCGAGCTTGCGGCGGCATCGGTGGTATTGTGGCGGTTCTCTGTCGAGGCGCGTGGCAGTGGAGCAGAAGTTGTGGAGCGCGCGGAGCGTAGTGTTCATCGGTTCGTGGGCCTCACATTTCTCGCACTCGCAGCCTACGTGCTATTGCAGTCGGCGTGGGACCTGTGGGCGGGAGAGGCGCCGTCAGAGAGCCTCGTCGGGCTCGTGCTCGCAGGCGTCTCCCTTGTTGTGATGCCGCTGGTCGCGCTCTGGAAGCTGCGTGTCGCCGCCGTGATCAAAAGCGCCGCACTGCGCGCTGAGGCAAAGGAGACGATCGCTTGTTCGTATCTC
>JBDGYW010000581.1:0-8696 GCA_039588935.1 Gemmatimonadota bacterium
GCCATGCAATGTCCAAAATCCAACAAAGAATATCCAATGCCCAAGTGACGCGCACGCGGGCCTTCTCTTCCCCATCTTTTCAACCTTTCCGCCCATCGTCCCATCAAACTAAGTGTGCACGAACGACCATCCCCGGGAGGCGACGTCCTGTCTAGCGAACGGGATGTCAACAAGGCGGACGCCGAGGTCGCGGACGCGGCACTCGCCGCCAGTGGCGACGCCTCGGCTTTCGAGCGGCTTTATCGGGTGCACGTTGCCCGGATCTACTCCCTGGCGCGACGCATGACCAGCGCGGAGCACGCGGACGAGCTGACACAGGACGTATTCGTTCGGGCATGGGAGAAACTGAGCACTTATCGCGGGGAAGCGGCGTTCGGGACTTGGCTGTACCGGCTGGCGGTGAACTTGATCTTGGGGCGGAGGGCTGCAATGAGCCGAACTAGAGAGAGGCTCCAGGCTGGCGACGAGATGTTGGAATTGTTGCCGACTCGGCCGGAAACTGTTGACCTGACAGTCGACTTCGAGTCGGCGATCGAGCGTTTGCCGGAAGGAGCAAGACAGGTGTTCGTATTGCACGACGTGGAGGGGTTCAAGCACAAAGAGATTGGGGAGATGCTGGGCGTTACGGCGGGCACGAGCAAGGCCCAATTGCACAGGGCGCGAATGGCGCTCAGACAGTACGTGGAGAGATGACGGAGCGAGACGATGGCTGACGCTTGGACAGACAGGCTTTCGGACTACATCGATGGTGAGCTGAGCGAGGCCGACACCCACAGCCTCGAAGCCCACTTCACGACTTGCGCGGAATGCCGCGAGGCGGAGGAGCAACTCCGGGCTGTGGCAGCGCGTGCCGCGGATCTCCAAGACCGTGTTCCTGAGACAGAACTCTGGGCGGGGATCGCTTCACGCATCAAGAAGTCCGCTGCGGATGATGCCGAGGTTATCGACGCCAAGCGATCGGCGGAGACACGGCGGAGGTTTTCATTCTCGGTACCGCAACTTCTGGCCGCGAGCATTGCTCTCATGTTCGTTTCCGCCGGCAGCGTGTGGGTCGCGCTCTCGGGAACCAGAGAAGCGGTTACCATGACGGTTGCCGAAACGCCACTGGCAGGAGAATCCGCAGCGCTATTCGCCAGCTTCGATGAACCCGGTTACGACGCGGCGGTGACGGAACTCGAGCGGATCCTGGCAGCGGGTCGCGACCGGCTTGATCCCGGTACGGTGACCGTGATCGAGCGGAGCCTGGAGACCATCGACGAGGCCATTTCAGAGGCCCGGGCTGCCCTCGCAACCGATCCGACAAATCACTATCTGAGCGAGCACCTGTCCGCGACGATGACCCAGAAGGTGCGTCTTCTGCGGCAGGCTGCCAGGCTCGCCAGTTCGGCGAGTTGATAGGAGGAACAAGAGATGGTAGCACTCACACTGAGGGCCGGCGAGGTGACCGTCAGCACTTGGGAACGAGACGAAATGAGGGTCGTTGGCGATCATGCGAGCCGCACCTATGTGGATATCTCTCAGTCGCGCTCGATTGTGCGGCTCAGAGCGGATGCCTGGGCCGGTCCCGCTCAGGTGGACTACGAACTCACGGTACCCGTTTCGATGGACATCGACATACGGGGAACCTTCATCAATGCAGACATCGACGGCACCGAGGGCGAGGTAAGGGTGTTCACCACGCAAGGCGACATCGATGTGCGGGGCGGTAGTGGGTTCATCCAGCTGGAGACGGTGAATGGACGTGTGAATCTCGAGGATGCTGAAGGACGTGTGGATGTGCAGTCGACGAACGGGCGCGTAGCCGTCACAAACGTGAGCGGCGAGATAGCTGCTTCGTCGGTCAACGGTGGGATAACTCTGCAGGGCATCGAATCATCCGACGTTCGAGCCGAGACGACGAGTGGCGGAGTCTACTACGACGGAACGATCGTGGACGGTGGCCGATACACGCTCCGCACGCACTCGGGAGACGTGGTCGTCGCCATGCCTGAGGGCGTCAACGCCACTTTCGGCGTGTCGACGTTCAGCGGGAATCTCGATACCGCCTTTCCCATAACGGTTACCGGGACACGGTCGCGAGGTAGACCGTTCAGCTTCACCCTCGGAGACGGCAGTGCTCGCATCGAACTGCGGTCGTTTTCGGGCGACATAGAGCTAACTCAACGTGGCGCTGGCAGGCGTCGCTGATAGCCTTTTGCACCGATCGGGAGAATGAACCCATGAAGAAGCTAATTAGCATCACATCTTTTGCCGTACTGATGACAACGGCAGCCAACCTCAGTGCCCAGGACTTCGATTGGCGCGGGCGGATTCAGAACGGTGAAGCGATCGAGATCGAAGGGGTGTTGGGCGACATCCGCGCCGTTGCCGCGAATGGCAGCGAGGTGGAGGTGACGGCTGAGATCCGCGAGCATCGTCGTGGCAACGCCGAGGACATCGAGTTCGAGGTGATCGAGCACGCTGGTGGCGTGACCATCTGTGCCCTGTACCCGACGCCTCGCCGAGCACGCCAAGACAATGAATGCAGACCGAACGGCAGGTCGCGAAACAGCACGAACAACATCGACGTCGAGGTGCACTTCACCGTGCACGTTCCCGCGGGAGTGGACTTCATGGGGCACACGGTGAATGGCAGCATCGACGTGCTGTCGCTGTCGGGCAACGTTGAGGCCTACACGGTCAACGGTGACATTGACATTGCTACTGCGGGTTATGCCGAAGCCACGACTGTGAACGGCTCGATCGACGCGGTGATTGGCAACGCCGACTGGAGTGGGATGCTGGAGTTTGAGACGGTGAATGGCAGCATTACTGTCGAACTTCCAGACGGAATCGGGGCCGATGTATCCGCTAGCACTGTGAATGGTGCGATCGACACCGATTTCCCTCTGACGGTTCGGGGAAGGTTTTCACACAGACGGCTGTCAGGGTCGATCGGCGGCGGTGGTGAGCAGATTTCGCTCACGACTGTCAACGGATCGGTGAGCTTGGTGCGCGGACGATAGCCGAGACCTCCGCACGCAAGCGGTCCGCTACATCCCTCCTCGCACCCTCAGTCCGCTCCGCTCGACGGTTACACGCCGTGCGTCGCGGACTCCGGGCAGCGCCATAGGATGCACCAGATCGCCAGAGTTGACGCGCGTATCACGCGCATTGGACGCGACATGTTTCGCGGTGCGTACATGACTGGCTAAGTTCCTACTCATGACAAAGAACAAAACACGCATTCTAGCGATCCTGCCGGTCACCCTTTGGCTGGTGGGTTGTGGAGAAGACAGCATTGCGCAGTCGGAAGACCAGGTGCGAGCTGCCGTTGAGAACGTGCTGCCCGAGGTCGAACGGGCGGTTGGCCTACCGTTTGTATCCACGCCCGCGGTTGCGGTGCGTTCGCGGGAGCAGATGCGAGCGTACGTAGATGCGAAGATCGAGGAGGAATTACCTCCCGAAGAGGTCGAGCGGCTGACCGTCGCGTACAGGCTCTTCGGGTTGATACCTGACACCCTCGATCTCGCCGCTCTTCTGCTGGAGTTATACACCGAACAAGTCGTCGGATACTACGAACCGGATTCTTCGACTCTATATGTTGTAGACGATGCGGATCCGACCATCGCCAGGCTGACAATCGCTCACGAACTGGTCCACGCGCTTCAGGATCAGTACATGCCGCTCGATTCCATCCTCTCCATGGAGAATCAGAACGATCGGGTGATCGCGGCGCAATCCGTCTTGGAGGGGCAGGCGACGCTAGGGTCTATGTTGGCGATCTTGCCGGGCCAAGATTCGGATGCCTTCGGTGATCTCTGGACCGATGCCGGGGTGAGGCAGGCGATGAGTGAGCAACAGCAGCGCATGCCGGTGTTCGCGGCCGCACCGCGAATCATCAAAGAAGGGCTGGTGTTTCCCTACCTTGCCGGCGCCGACTTCGTGCGTTGGTTCTCGAGGCAGTATCCCGACACCGTTCCCTTCGGCCCGCGGCTTCCCGCGTCGACGGAACACATACTCCGGCCCGAGAGGTATCGGGTTGGCGATCTGCCGGTCGACCTTCGGTTCGTCGAAGCTGAGAATGCGGTACACACCGATGATTTAGGGCAGTTCGAGATCCAGCTTCTGCTGACGGAATGGACGGGGAGCGAGTCGGTGGCGACCGGAGGCGCGTTCGGCTGGGCCGGCGATCGTTATGCTGTGTTCGATGTAGGCGGTGAAAATGCACTCGTCTGGTGGACGGTCTGGGACGATGAACGCTCGGCTGAACGGTTCTGGAACGCGCGCAGGACATACCGCGTGTGACGGTTCGGTAATCTGGGAATGGAATAGCCGCTGAAAGACGAGGACGGACGCTGAGAACAGCAGAAATGGTTAACCCACCCAACCTCACAAACACATCCGTGTATCTCAGCGGTCTTTCGCGGCTTAGTGTCTGCTAATCCGATTGTGTCTCTCTAGAGAACCAGAGATATGACGTAGGCGACACAGCCAACTATTGCACCCAATACCCAGCCCAACCGGACGATCACATCTAGTTCGCGCTGGGTGGTCGTTCTGACTATCTCTTCGATGCGCACCAATGAGAAGCTCAACACCTTCTCCTCGACCATCTTCTGAACGTCGATCGTCTCCAGAACGACCGGTACCTGCCTTTGGGTCCAATCCCACAGGACCGGTGACAGCCTATCGGCGATCCGATCGACTCCACCGTCCGGCAACAATGATGACGGCCTTCCAATCTCCCTATTCAACAATGCGGTTAGAACTGTGCGTGCACCCTCGGCGATCCACTCACGCATCTTCGGGTCTCGCACCGCATCCGCCACCCAGTCGGCCGCTTGGTCGGGCGGAACGTACTTCAGCAAATCGCCCCAGGTACGGCCCTCGGCGGCCTGCAGCGCCTGATCGAGTTTGTCGATTCCGTAACGGCGTGTGGCAGGATCCCTGACGATCGTCGCAACGTATTCCGCGGCAGTGTTCTTCACTCCTTCGAGGCGTTCTGCGCCAAGGCGTTCCATGTGGTCCGACATTGGCTTGCGCAGAAAGCTCACAACTGCGTCGTTGACGCTCTTTGCCACTTGAGCGCGCATCTCGGGCTGGTCGAGCAGCTTCCCCAGTTGGTCGGCACCTTCGCGCTCGAAGTTGTCGAGCACCTTGGTGATTGTCCGCTCCGTCACGACGAGTCGGGCGACGATCCTTTCATGCAACATCAGGTCCCGAACAAACCGCTCGAATAGTTCGTGCAAGGCATTCTGGATGCGACCGCGTGCCTCGGGATTGCGAAGTACGCCGGCCATACGGTCGATGGCCAGCGGGAGGTAATCCTGGATCTCTTTCTCGACGGCCACTACCAGTGTCGGTGGAAGCTTTTCCAATAACGGCGTGGAGTCAGCCGCCAGACTCACCAACTGCCGATCCATCCACTCGCCCACAATTCGATCCAGCTCTGTACTCGCCGCCGCCTCGGCCACCCACTCCTCGACCCGATTGCGAACCGCCTCGCGCCTTTCACCTGTGAGTATCAACCCAACCGATTTGTCGGCCACACGGTCACGAGTCTTGGTGAGGAATTCGGCCGTGGTGTCTCTGAAGTCGTCTGTGGACGCATACTCGACAACACGATTGGCGATGATCTTGGCAACGCTGTCAATCGTCGTGTCAATCTCAGGCAGCAGGTTCTCGGGTAGTTCCTCACGAAGCGATCCGCGCTCGGTGTCGAGCAAGGAAACCACAAACCCGCATACGGCAGAATCGAATGCTTCCTGAATGCCGGGAGCCGTAAGTTGTTGATGCAGGTCTTCTGCCGACAGGAGTTTCTGGCCAACGGTGCGGCCGATCGTCTTGGCGAGCCGCGGTTTGTTCTTCGGAATCGCTCCCTGGAACTTGAAGACGCCAAAACCGCGACGCTCATGCGGGTGAAACAGCATCCAGATGGCGACCAGGTTCGTCAGGCCGCCGGCTGCAGCTCCGAAGAAGATCGTAACTAACGCTCTAATCCAAGATGGCTCAGTAATCACGGGCGCAGGATAACACCGAATCGGGCGGGATACCACAGTTGAGTAGATTCACGGATCAATTGTGTCATGAAAACGGTACGTATGCTCACAGTGCATGGTTTCTTTCACCAGCCACATGAGTACGTACGGCGGCAGTACACGAGCGGTTTTGCGACATGTCATACATCGGGTTACAATCCGCCACGACATTGTTGAACGTCTTCGCCGAGTAAGGAGTACGTGATGACCATTTCGGGTGCAACGTTGACCGAGCTAATGATCTACTCCGGCTGGTTGGCGGTTTTCCTGCTGGTTGGAAAGTTGATCAGGGCACGGCTCGTCTTCGTCCAGAAGTTGTTTCTCCCCGCATCGATAATTGGGGGGTTCCTCGGACTCGCGCTCGGCCCGTACGTACTCGGAAAGACGGGTATCCAGATTCTGCCGCAGGAAATGCTGGATTCCTGGGCGGCGTTCCCCGGCATCCTGATCAACATCGTGTTTGCCTGCCTGTTTCTTGGCTTTGCGATTCCCTCGATCAAGACGATCTGGAAGGAAGGCGGCCCGCAGCTCTGTTACGGCTGGACGGTTGGGATGGGGCAGTATGTGGTTGGTGTGGGCCTCTCTGTGCTGGTGCTCGGCCCCCTCTTCGGAGTTCCGGCGTTTTTCGGATGCCTGATGGAGATCGGTTTCTCGGGAGGCCACGGCACTGCTGCGGGAATGCGGGAAGCCTTCGAGGATCTCGGATTCGCTGCCGGAGCCGACCTCGGGCTGATGTCTGCCACGGTCGGTGTCATCAGCGCCGTCGTATTCGGAATGGCGATGATCAACTACGCGGCGAGGAAAGGCTACACCAAGGTCATCAAGGATCCCAAGGAGCTCTCTCTCGAGAAAATCAGGGGCCTCATTCCGGAACCCGATCGGCAGCACGGTTCTACCATTACGGTGTCTCCTGACGCTGTCGAGCCGCTGGCATTTCACGCCGCGTTTGTCGGTGTTGCGATTCTCATCGGTTGGTACCTGCTCACGATGATCAAGGGTCTGAGTGCCCGGACCGAGATGGATCTGTTTGCCAGCTTCCCGTTGTTTCCTTTAGCGATGATCGGCGGGATTGTCGTGCAGATCGTCTGTGCCCGGCTGGGCATAGCGAGGTACTTCGATCGAAAGACGTACGATCGGATACTCGGTACCGCACTCGACTTTTTGGTTGTCTCCGCGATCGCGTCCATCAACCTGACTGTGTTCGTGGCGTTCTTCTGGCCGTTCGCTCTCCTGATGCTCGCGGGACTCACCTGGGTCATCTTCGCGACGATGTGCATTGCCCCGCGGATGCTTCCCGGAGCATGGTTCGAGCGTGGGATAACCGAATACGGGATGCAGACGGGTGTCACCGCACTCGGGCTGTTGCTCCTCAGGGTAGCCGATCCACAATTCGAGACGGAAGCCGCCGAAGCGTTCGGCTTCAAACAGATCATCTACGAGCCAATGATGGGGGGAGGTTTCATCACCGCGGCGGCTCCGCTCTTGATCGTCAACTTCGGAGTTGGATGGTCGTTCTCTGTTGGGGTGGTGTCCATCATCGTGGCTCTCAGCGTAGCGTACTTCTCAGGCTGGATGCATCGGTTCAGGCCGGAGTAGGGCGGTACCACACCACACCCGTCACTACCCGGCGGTACCCAGCACCACCCCACGCCACCCTGGCGGTAGGGTGGTAGGAGCAAATGCGGCATGTGTTGCATGGGCGGCATTGACCAGCGCACCGCATGTCGCCAATGCCCCGTCCGCCCACAATCCACAGTTGGCATAACCCACCTGCCGTTTCTATATTCAACGGCTATCATGTTTGACGCGCTTTCTGATCGTTTGACGGCGGTTCTGCAGCAGATTCGCGACCGTGGGGTCCTCACAGAGGACGCCATCAAGGAGAGTTTGCGCGAGATCCGACGCGTGCTGCTCGAGGCTGACGTAAGCTACGGGTTGACGCGGACATTCGTGGAGCGCGTGAGAGAAAAAGCGGTTGGGCTCGACAAGATCAAGTCAGTGAGCCCGGGGCAGCAACTCGTCAAGATCGTTCACGATGAGTTGGTGGTCCTGCTGGGTGACAATCTGGAGCCTCTGACTTTCGCGTCTGTGCCACCGACGGTTGTGTTGTTGGTTGGCTTGCAGGGGTCGGGTAAGACGACGACCGCGGCCAAGCTCGCGGCACGACTGAAGCGGGAGCAGAAGGCGCCGTGCCTTGTTGCAGCCGATGTGTATCGGCCGGCGGCAGAGGAGCAGTTGGAGCAGCTGGGGCAGAAGGTGCAGGTACCTGTATTTGGCTCGAGGACGGTGCCTGACGCGGGTGGTGACGTGGTCAGCCTGGTCCAGGCCGGCGTCGAGAAGGCGGAGCAGGAGCGAAGCCGTACGGTTTTGGTCGACACCGCGGGCCGGCTGCAAATCGACGACGAGATGATGGCTGAACTCGTGCGTTTGAAGGACGCGGTGAAGCCGCACGAGATTCTCCTCGTCGCCGACGGGATGACGGGGCAGGACGCCGTGCGGATCGCCGAGGGCTTTCACTCGGCGCTGGGAATCACGGGTGTGATTCTCACGAAGCTCGACGGCGATGCCCGTGGTGGTGCGGCTCTCTCCATTCACGGAGTGACGGGCGCGCCAATCAAGTACATCGGGACTGGTGAGGGAATCCAGGCGCTCGACGTGTTTGACCCAGCGCGCATG
>JBDGYW010000582.1:0-4600 GCA_039588935.1 Gemmatimonadota bacterium
CGCGTCGGCTGATGCGACACCTCAGCGCGATTGTTGGCATAGCGTCGCGTGTCATGATCCACCGAAGGCATGATAGTCCGGTGAGCGGTGCCGTAGCTCCTCAGCTTGTCCGTCACCAGCCGCCACGGCGTGGTTTCCTTGCCGCTTTAGGAGCTTGCGAAAGAACCGTTTGGCGGCGTGGGCGTTACGGTTTCGCTGAACCAGTATGTCGATTACGTCCCCGTCCTGGTCAGCGGCCCGCCAGAGATAGTACCGCTGACCTCGGATGTTCACGAAGACTTCGTCCAGGTGCCACACGTCTCCAAGACGACACTGGCGACGTCGAAGCATCCGTGCGTATTGCGGTCCGAACTTCCGACACCACTGCCGGATGGTCTCGTAGGAGACGATAATCCCCCGCTTCGCCAGGAGTTCCTCGACGTCGCGGAAGCTCAGGGAGAACCGATGGTATAGCCAAACGCCGTGGCTGATGATTTCGCGAGGGAACCGGTAGCCGCGGTAGCCTTTCGTATTCGTTTTCATCCGCGAAGTCTCGCCAGCACCGGCTCAAGTTGACAATACCATTCGGAGGGGAGGGCTAGATCTGAGGGGAGAGTTTGACTTCTGATTTCTCAGAATCGATTCTCGTGCGATCTAGGGGCAGTTTTGTGCGACGTTTTCCAGATTCGCAAACACTGAATCCTGCGTTTAGGAAATCTCTGAACGGGCCTGCCCACTTGCTCATGCAGTGCTCTGACGCTCGAATGACGTTTCCTCTGTACCTTGCGGACACCTGCATCAGGTGAAGGTTACTGAGGTGAGATGGCGCGAAGCAAACCTATCCAACTACATCGGGAGACACCCATGAAGATGAGAGTCACGCTCACGCTGGCGATGACCACAGTCCTCGCTGTCGGTTGCGCCCAACCTGTGGAGGAGGAGCCACCCGTTGACCTCGTGGCTGAGCAAGCGGCAGCAAAAGCGGTGGTGGACATGTGGCAGCGGGCATGGGAAACCGAGGATATGGCCCTCTTTGACCGGGCTTTCTCCCACGATCCTGACATGATCATTTTCGGCACAGATGAGGCTGAGTATTGGGTCGGGTACGAGATGGCCAGAGAGTCCATCGAGATTCAATTCGGCGTATTCGAGGACACGGAAGGAAGCGTCAGCAATCAGGTAGTGAAGGTTCACGACTCTGGTGAAGTGGCGTGGTTCACCGAAATGATGGAGATGGGCGTAACATCAGGAGATGAGCGAGTGAACTTTACGGTCTGGTTCAGCGGCGTTCTGGAGAAGCGCGACGGTACTTGGACCATCGTCCAACTGCACGCCTCCGTGCCAGTCTCTGGGCAGGCCGTAGCGTATTGATCACCGAGTCCTTAGGCCGTAGCTCCCTTCACAAACATGCCCCGAGCGTCATATGGCGTTCGGGGTTCTTCATACGGATTCCCCAACAGCCACTCGTCCTAAGTCACATTGATCGTCGGCCACCATGCCGCGATCCCCAAGTCCACCAAAGATCACCCGCAGAGACATCGACGGTTGGCTATCCAGACTCGAAGATGACATTCGGTCTACACTCAGAGGACCTACAGGAGAACTGCGTGCGCGGCTGGCGTTGTTGCTTCGTCGTGTTGAGGGCTGGAGGGAGAGGCTGGGGGTCAGGGGCAGGAGGTGACGAAGCCACGCTGCAGAGGCGTTCAGCGCCGGACGAATTGACTGTGGCCAGCTTCCAGTTGACCGCCAGTTGACTCCGGCCCTGTATGGTGCTATTCCAGACATGAAAGAATACGTGCCGGTGGCCCGTTGGCTACGCCGCCTTACCGGCTCTTGACCGATCCGACACCCTCCTTTCACCCAACAGGATGAAGAGCCATGAAACGACTCACGATTCCCCTAGTTGCAGCGTTTGTGGGCAGTGCATTGTTCGGACCTGTTTCCACCGAAGGACAGGCTGCCAAGGTCCTCTTGATCGTGCCGGAGGATAGCTCGGCTGATCTGGAGTACATGCTCACAACGGAAGTGGGCGTAATGCAAGACTTGCTCGAGGAGGCGGCATTTGATGTGGATGTAGCCACAGCATCCGGTGAGCCACTAGTTGCCGAAGAGACTACCCTCACGCCCGACCTCAAGTTCAGCGATGTCAATGTGACAGACTATGCCGGTGTCGTATTACCGTGCCTAGCCACCGCCGACAGTGCGAGAGCACTCCCGCCTGAACTTGCAGCGATTATCCGGGAAGCCGTGGCCGACGGGAAACCAGTGGCTGCTCAGACCGGCGGGATAATAGCACTTGCCGACGTAGGGGTTCTGTCCGGGAAGAGATACGCCTACGCGGAGGAGGAATGGGCGGCAAGTGTACCTCAATTTGAAGACGCCATCTACAGCGGTAACGGTATTGTCCAAGACGGGAACATCATCACTTCTGGTGTCTGTCCTTATGCGGCAAGGATGCTTGATTTGCCGGATGGTACAACCGGTCTGATCGAGGCACTGATCGCTCAGATTAGTGGTGAGGGATAGTCCAGACCGCAACGCTACCACAACAGTTGTTACGGTCAGTTGAAACGGGCCTCGAGCGTCTCACGGCGTTCGGGGCTCCTCGCCCACCGCGACCCTAGCCACACCACCCCCAGACCCGTAATATCGCTTCGTCTTCTTCGTGAGGGCCACGGGATAAGCCAATGGCTGACCATGACGCGCTTGACCGTCTGAAGACTGCTCTGCAGGACCGCTACACCATCGAGCGGGAGTTGGGAGCGGGTGGGATGGCTACGGTGTATCTGGCGCAGGACATCCGTCATGAGCGGCAGGTAGCTGTCAAAGTCATTGCGGCAGGTTCATTGCCTTGGCTTCCGAGGTGCTCCCAGACTACTACCTGTGGACGGTTGCGGTGGATGGTTCCGGCTGGCGGCGACTCGTGCAAGACACGGTATTGCTGGCCGGGCCGCGCTGGTCACCGTCCGGGGATGCGGTCTACTACCTGCGCGCCGATGAGTTGCGGAAGGTGCGCGTCGCGCCCGACGGCCGGGCGGGTCCGCACCTACCGGAGGGCCGAGCTGGGAGAGAACGGCCTCGCATGGGCACCGGGCAGGCGCATCGTGTACTCCCGGCCCGACGGCCGGAATTTCAACCTGCTCGATCGGAGACGGAGGCGGAGGAGCCGCTCCTCGCCAACGACTCCGTGGGCTGGGTGGCGTTTCCGCACAACTCCCCCAATGGGGAACGCGTTGCCCTCTTCTGGAATCGAGTAGACCGACGAGGATTACGCGGCATCTGGGTTGTCTCCCTAGAGGATTCCTCCCGAACCCTTGTGTACCCCGGCCGGGCCGACCCGCTGGGATGGATAGCGAACGGCCAATCCGTATACGTGCGAGAGCGGGGCTCGAACGACATTCCCCTCGTCCCGGTTTCCGGCGGCGACGGAGCGGTCCTTGCCACGGTGCCCTTTGAGGGCGCCGCCGCTTGTGTTCCCGTCGAGCATCCCGAGGAGCTGGCCTTGCTCTGCACCGTGGGAGAGTCGGTCTCCGATGCCTGGATGATTGAGAGTTTTGATCCGACGGTACGATAGCTCATCATCAGCGAGGCGCATCGTGGCAGTCGTTCGGCTTCTGACTCGATTGCGGTCTGACGCCTCTGCCCGGCTACCCGCCGTTCCAGATCCTATGTAAGCCCAAGGGGTAGGAGTCACCTGCGGGAATCTCAACGCGATCACCTAAGCACTCAATCGTAACAGCCGCACGCGCGATCTCCCCCATGTACCCCCGTCGATTCTTCAGTCTGGAATGAAATCCGGCAGCGGGGTCTTCAGTTTACAACGTTAGCATGTTGTGCCCGCCCGCTGACGAACCGCGGCGCACTGGTAACTACTTGCTTCGCTTGGATTGGTGGTCGCTAGAGATCCCGCTCAAACTCGGCAAACCTCAATATCCGTTGTTGTGATTTCGGTGATAATTGTGATGCAATCCGAATCACCTTGTACAGAGTATCGTTGAGCGGCACTTCCTCCACAGGCGTCAGCTCGAACAAGTCAAAAGGTTGTACTCCCAGCCCCTTCGCGAGTCTCTTTATCGTAGTGTATTTCGGCTCGCCCCATCCAGTGAGAATGCGATGGAGACTGTTGCGGGATAGCCCGCTCCGCTTTGCCAACTCTACGATGGTCATTTCCTGTTGCTCGAGACAGCGACGTAGGGTCGTCGCGAATGCGCTAGGCATCTTCATTCCTTGTCTTGGACACTGCGTGTTGCGTACTGCACGTTCGGAGCGAAGTAACATAGCTAGGGCACTTTCTGATACATAATCTCATGTGGGTGTGTGCAGTTGCCGGTTGGTTCCGGCAAAGTACGGAAGGCTTGCGAGGGTGGAATCGCCCAGATCTGCCGGTAACGCTTGGGGCTTCGCTTAAGCAGCCAATGGTTTCAGGGTCAATTGACTCGGACCGGCCTCCAATTGACCGCCAGTTGACTCCCGGTGTTTATGGTGCTATTCCAAACCTGAAGTGAAACGCGCCGGTGGCCTTGTGGTCCCGCCGCCTGACTGACGCCGTAGTAGACGCCGTACTTCGACGCCGCAGTAGACGCCCGCCCGACGACGAGGCTGACAGACCACACACACGAAC
>JBDGYW010000583.1:0-5005 GCA_039588935.1 Gemmatimonadota bacterium
CGCTTCGGGCAAGTTGTGACCACGGTTTCCATCAACATCCGTCCTTTATGTACACTTTGTCACACCACGCCCTGCCGCCGGCGCCTCTGTTATCCGCGACATTCCATTCATGAGCTACGGAAAACCCGTGTGCAGTCATTATTCCTTCTATCTCTGGCTCCAGATTCGGCTGTTCCCTCATTACCTCCAAATTGGCTGCCAGCACATCCGCGCCGAGGAAAGACAAGGCACCTCGCAAGGCGTTCACCTCATACCCTTCTATGTCCAACCACAGAACGCTATTGGAAAACGGCCCGTATGCCACGGCCAATTGGTCCAGCGTTACGATGGCCACGGGAGTAGTTCCGCGCTGCAAGGGGTCCAGGGAGTTGTGAAGCAGATCGCCTTTCGGATCAGTCATACGCCCGATGCTGCATTCATCTCCCAGGGCGAATGGAAGCAGCGGCCATCCTTCGGGCCACTCGTGCTCTAACTGCCATTGCAGCGCCCGCCGGTTGGGTTCACAGCCTATCCCCCGTATGCCTGGCCATGCCTTGGCTGCGCACTGGGCTTCGTTCCCGCTTCCGGGCCCACCCAGAATGAACCACTCTGGAGTCTGCTTGATATAAGGCAGAATCGTATTGAACTGACCTGCGTTATATGTCATCAGTACGTCTTTTTCTCGACAGGCTCGCCGTGCTGTTCGGCGATGCGGTTTTTTTCTTCTATCCGCTTGGATGACAGCCACCGCAGCGCCAGATAGAGAATCCCTATTGTGGCAAGGTCTGTTTCGGTGCTGATGCGTTCCTCCACTTCCCACATCTGTCCGTTGATGCGGAACAGGGCATCGGGGTCAAGCTGCTTGTCGTCAATCACCTTGCGGCACGCTTCCCACTGTGCGTCAAATGCTCTCAAGCGACCGGGTTGTTTCTGCCGTCTCATGGTCAGAATCGTATACCGATCCACTACTTCGGCTATAGGCATGTCCATCACAGCCACCTCGTATGATCTGGAACAGTTGACGCTAAACACAGAACCTTCTCCGCCACTCGCTTCAATTCACCAACAATTGCGTCCCAGGTTCCGCTCACCACGCTGCCGTAGCCCCGCATCACGCACAAGCTGAATTCCTTGTCGGCGAACATCGAGAGGTCCATCAAATCTGCCACTCGAAAATCCACCTGCGGTCGCTGCATCAGGGCATAGGCGATAAATGCAGAGCACCAGTCAACGCCGATGTACCGTGTGATTCGCTCGTGAGGCAGAACGTCGTAGAGCGTGCCGACGCCACAGCCAGCATCCAGGAACGTACACTCTGGTGAGATTGCCTCGTCAAGCACCTTTTGGTGCGCCTCTTGTATGCGTTGCCAGTTTGCGGGAGTTGTGGCCCACACGGCGTACTTGCCTTCTTGACCCGCTCGCAGCGTGTCCACCAGCCGGCGTCCGTACCACTCTGGAGTCAACTGGTCAGGTTCTCTCACAGAAGCCCTCCAGTAGACGCAAGCACTCCTGCCGCTTCGCTTCCCAGGAATTGGCTCGTGCCCAGTCTCCCGCGTAATTGGAATACTCCGTGATATCCCGCCCGTACCACTCATCCATCGTGGCCGCTATCGTCCTGGGGCTGACCACTGACTCCTCGTGTGCCAAGTATCCTCGCCCTATTCGGGCCCGTCGCACAGAGTCCACGGGAATCAGCGGCTCCCGTGGCAGCCACGTGTTGATCGGGTAGCGATCGGTCGTAATCACCAGCAGGCCGGCAGCGTAGGCTTCCTGCAAGGGCAGGCTTAGCCCATTTCGCTTCTCGGGAGCCACGTAGACATCGTGCTCGGCGAACAGGTCGCCATAAGGAATCGCCCCAGGCTGCACGTCTACCTTCGGGTTGGTCCTGACTTCCGGCACACGCATTAGCACTTTGTTCAACTCTCGCACGTCCTGCGCCCGCACCGTAAGCACCAGATCAGACTCCACGTACGCCATCGCCTGCAACAACTCCAACGTGCCCTTGTGCCAGTGGCAGCCGACGTTGCCCGCGTTGTGCAGGTATCGCTTGGCCGTGGTCCGTAGCTTCCACGTACTGGAATCAACAGGGGGCTGGAACAATGGGCTCCCAGGGAAGTAGTCCTGATCCAACACCGATGGGCAGAGGTAGCCGTCGAAGACGTGTTGCTGGCCCTCAGGAAACCATTCGTACATGGGCACGCAGACCGTCTTGACCCCTTGCCGCCTGCATCGTGCGGGGAACTTCCAGTCAAAGACCGTCTCAAAACACAGCACTACGTCGACCGCCTCCAGAAACTTGTCGACCTCTGGCCCTGCAAAGCCTCGTGGGTCGACGTGCGCCCCGTCGTCGCCGTACCATTCCGGATAGTTGGCTCTGCTGCCATGCCGTACGATGAGCACCCGCTGCACCACGCCAGCGTCATAGAATGACTTGGCCAGATAACCCAGCCCTTGCTCAACAGCGTATGCCACCATCCCGACGATCACTTGTAGACCTCCAATAATTCCTTGATGAGCCGCTTGGGACTGGTTAGGCCATTGAAGCCCAGGGCCCGAATCTTGGCGGGATTGGCCCGCAGTTGCGGCTGCGGACCTGGCCTCAAAAGCGACGGATCTTCCCTCACTCTGTCGGCGGGCATGCCGAGTGCGGACAACGCACAGCCGGCCAACTGCCCCACGGAATACGCCGCGCCGGTGCCCATCACGTAATCACTTGGCGGGCTGATCCGTAGCAGCGTGGGTACAAACGTCATGTAGTCTTGGGCGCGCCCGATGTCGATCGCCATTCGGAGGGAGCCAACCACGACGGCCTCCCGGTCGTCTCGCTGCACCGCAAGGGCTTGGCGGCATATCTGGTGCATCAGGTAATTCGGCCCACGCCGCGGGCTGTCGTGGTTGTACATGATGGCCGTCGTGACGTGCAGACCGTGCGTGTATCGGTAGTAGCGGCACAGATGATACGCTCCTACCTTCGCACAGGCGTAGGGACTCTGGGGCTTAAACGGCGTAGACTCATCTTGCGGCGGCGGGGTGTCTCCGAACATCGTGGCACTGAGAGGCTGGAACACCTTGATTGCCGGGTCCACGGCCTGCACGATTTCCAACAGGGCCCCGACTGCCCGCATCGTCGTGTCGGCCGAATAGCAGGGGGTCCCGAAGCTGTAGCCCACATGATCCTGGTCGGCTTCGTTGTACAGTTCGTCAGGGCGGACGTGTGCAATCACTCGGTGCAAGCTGGGCACGTCCAGCAAGTCCCCGTAGTAAATTGTTACCTTGTCTCGGATGTGTGCGATGCGCACCAAGTTGTCAACGCTGCTACGCCGTGCCAGGCCGTGTACCTCGCAGCCTTCCGCAAGCAGTGTGTCCGCAAGGTAGCTGCCGTCTTGTCCGCCGATGCCGAGAATCAATGCTTTCATCAGACTATCCGGAATGTGGGAAGGGGAACTATGAATCGACCACCGTTAGACCTCCACGACTGCTCCCTGCGAACGAACTCATCAAGAAACGTGTACGGCAGAACGAGAAAGTAGTCCGGCTGTTTCTTGCGGGCATACTCTTCGCTGTGAATCGGGATCATGGTGCCCACCGTGTAGCGGCCCCACTTCTCGGGGCTACGGTCAGCCGCCCCCTCAATCAGTCTGTGATCCAGTCCGTAGTATTGCAGGATGGTATTACCCTTGGTGGACGCCCCGTAGACCCACACGCGCCGACCGCCATGCACTTCCGCTTCGACGAAATCCATCACGGCGCCCTTGTTCTCTTCCTGTGCCGAGAACCAGTTGTGGTACGTGGCGGGATTGTCAAGCCCGTACTCAGCAGCCCTGGCTTGCGTCAGCCGCTGCGCCGCTCCGTCGTGCGGTTGTACGCTGCCTCCGATCGGGCGAATGTAGAGGCGGTAACTCTGGCCGTTGACGTTGTTGGTCTGTACGTCGATGATCTCCAGGCCATGCTTCCCCATTAGCAGTTCCAGTGATCGTAGCGAGTAGTATTCCAGATGCTCGTGTGCAAAGTTCCCGATGTCGTTCAGGTCCAGCATATTGCGCAGGCACATCAACTGGGCGATGAATAGCCCATCCGGGGGCAGAATGCGGGCAATGTCTCGAATGAACGGGTTGGGGTCTTCCAGGTCGTAGAACATGCCCAGTGCCGTTACGATCTTCGCCCGACGCGCCACGGTCTTCCAATAGCTGTCGTAACCCCAAAAGTCGTGGATGAAATGGCTCACGCCGTGGCTTCCGTCCTTTACAAGATTGTTGGCTGGTTCCACGCCTACGGTTGTGAGGCCATATCCGTTGTAGCAACGCAGCAGCGTTCCGTCGTTGCTCCCGATGTCCAACGCCACGTCGCCGGACGTGGGGGACGTAAGCGTGATGGCACTGTGAACCACGTCAGCCAAGGCGGCCCGCATCGTGTCCGTGACGCCGCTGCGATACCAGTAGAAATACTCGTAGAGGTCGGGAGCGTTTACGGCGTGACGGGCCTGCACTAGTCCGCACTCCCGACACAAGTACAGGTCTATCGGAACCCGAAAACACCGTGACACTTCCTCTGGCTTTGGAAAGTCGTTCACGTAGTGATTGCCCAGCGAGAACAGAAACGTGAGATCGTTCCCGCCGCAGTGCTTGCAGGTCGTGTAGTTCATCCGAGCAACTCCATAGCGTCAAAGTCTTCGCCACGCCATGCCGGGGCCAATGGGTGGCGGCTGCCGGGGCTGATGGTCGGACACTCGCGGCCGGTGTGCTGGACCAAACTGGGGCAGTGGACGTATTCCTTGAAGTGGGCCTTCTTCATCGCCGTGACCACACCGCCGTCTAGCGACTTGTGCCCACGGCTCGGGTCAAGCGGACGCTGGGCTATGATGTAGGAACTCAGCAAGGCCAGCACGCCGTTAAGGGTAAACACCAGCCCCAAGCCGCCTTTGCCCATCTGGTTGGAAAGATACCAGCCCGTATAGCTCCCTTCGTCGGGTACGAGTTGGTGATTCTTGGGCATCGTAAACAGGTTCCAATAACCCTTCTCCGGCTTG
>JBDGYW010000584.1:0-4794 GCA_039588935.1 Gemmatimonadota bacterium
TGAGAGTCTGGGGATACTGTACGGAGGGCCGGGGACTTGTTGCGAAGTGGGGATGGGATGACGGGCAGAGCAGACCGAACACGGGCGAAACCCGAGCGCAGGTCCACGCCGAAGCGCGTTAGGGCGGCGGTTTTCGGGTTCACCAAATGGTCTTGCGCGTGGTTGCGCCTGGCTCGATCTGCCCCCGTCTCTCGAGAAAAACACCGGGGCCTTTTGCGTCTGCCCCCGTGTAGTTGCGTCTGTCTGCGGGCGTATGTGCCCAGGATGTGCGAAGGTGTGGCTTGGATCTCACAGTCCGCTGTTTGTGACCTCGACGGGGAACACTGGTCCGAATACGACGCACAGAGACTCACTGGTTATCCAGCCCCAGCAGGCGAGCGGCATTTCCCCCAGTCAACTGCTGAATCTCCGCTATGGAGAAATCCATGTCTAGCAAATTTGCGATGAGCTGCCGCATCCCTTCAACGGGCGTAGCCACACCCCGGATGCCGTAGTCCGTGCCCAATATGAAGTGGTCCACGCCAATCTCACGGATCTGACGCCCAAGGTCTCCAACATTCCGGGGGGCGCCCGGCCCCGAGATACTCAACCGGTTGATGTACTCTTGCTCCGGGTAGTAGTGCGTGCGACCAATACCGCCCGGATAAACGCCACAGTCTGCATACGTCCCTTCCAGCCACGCACCAGCGTTAGCAGCCTGCTTCTGTTGTTCCATCGTCATGTCATTGCGCGCGACGTGCGCCACGAGGACCCGATCCAATTCGATGCCGTAGCGCGGCGCTAGCTCGATCAATCTGAGCGCCTCCTCCGCCGACACATGACCCGTATTCAGGTATACGTCCGGGTGCTCTCCGATGAGAGTCAGTATCTCGTCCAGGTCGGCGGGAACGGGATCGTCCAACGGGATGCGTATTGCGCGGGCCAACTCCTGTTCAGCGAACTTTGGATAGAGGTCTTGGAGCAGCACCGGTTCGCCATCCACCATCCGTCCCTCCTGGCTGGCGAGGTGATAGGTGGAATGGGCGCCGAAGCTGACGAACTTCGCCCCCGTGCCATAGTAGAGGGCCGTACGGACCGCGCGTGGATTCATACCTCCGTAGACAGTGTTCAAGATGATGCCGCCGAACAGTTCGATGTCGTCCACCGTTCGGCCAACAAGCCAGGCAATACCGCTACTGTTTTCCATCACGTCCATGTAAACCAGGCCGCGCATGCCGACTGCCTTCGCTTGTAGCGCGGCCTCCATGGGATCGACACTGCGCGGGCTGGACTTGAGGTGCGGGCCGGCATGCACATGGAGGTCGATGGTGCCACGAAGCAACTCTCTTGGCAGATCCATGGAGCGGTTGTAGTAGGTCTCGTCCGCTATTTGGCTTTCGGCCGAGGTCTGAGACTGAGCCAGAACAGCCGAACACCACGCGCTCAATGCCAATGCGGCGAAAAACAATGTCAACAACGGAGTTGAATACGTAGCTCGTCTCATCTGAGATCTCCAGGAATCGGTTTGAGCTTTCAGTTCTCGGCCTCAATGATTTTTGGGAACGGTTGCCCCAGGACACCATAGCATTTGTTCCGTCCCGAACCGTAACACTGTCATTGATCAGAATAACCTCGGTGCGATCGTCATCGCCAATCCCACTCGTATCACGTTCGGTTTATTTGCGAAGGTCTTTTGGGGATCGGGTTGAGTTGACAACACTATCGCCGTCGGTGTAAGACATACTGCGACGATGACCAGTAACCCGCCGCTATTGCGGATATCGTTTTCGAGTCACACAAAGCGAGTTCAAGGAGAATTGTCGTGATATTACCCGACGGACGTTCCCTGGAGCTGTCACGAGAGCTACTTCAGGGTGCAATTGACATCCATGTACATGCGGGCCCTCACCTTTTCAGCAGTCCTCGCAGCGTGGACCCGATTCAAGCGGCGACTCAGGCCCGGGATGCAGGAATGCAGGCGCTCGTGTTCATGGATGTTTTCGAGATGACAAACGGAACCGCTTGGTTGGTCAACCGCGTAGTCCCTGATTTCAAGACCTTCGGTGGGCTGATTCAAAACACTATCTATGGTGGTATGAACCCTCGTGCAGTGAGGACGGCATTGGAATACGGGGATGGGGCGAAATTCATCGATTTCGGTGCGCACTCGACATACTACCAGGCCGCTCGTGAAGGTCGCATGGTCGAGGGGAAGTTTGTTCCGCTGAGTGAGCTGTATCCAAAGTTTAGAACAGAAGAGTTGGACCGGGCCATCCGGATACCTATTGATGGACCCGTCGGTCCGGAGCTGGACGAAATCCTCGAGTTGGTCGCGAGCTACCCTCAAGTCTTTTTGGGAACGGGGCACGTCTCTGTGGAAGAGGCAATCCGTGTCGTTGATCTAGCGGGGCAATACGGAATCGCGAAGGTGTTGATATCGAGCAGCGTGACCAAGATCGCCGGCTTGGAGCAGCTTCAACACATGGCCGAAAAGGGTGCGTTCTTGGAGTACACGCTGGCAGCCTACACACACACAACTCCGATTCCGAAAACACACTACTACGTGGAGCGAGAGTATTCATCCATGGATGAAGGTATGGCCGAGGAACCTGCCGGTGGCGTGAGGTTGGTGGCCGAACAGATTCAAGAGCTGGGAGCGGATCACTGCATCATCGGTACCGATTTCGGCGTGTACACTTTGCCACCTCCGGTTGAAGGACTGCGCGAGTTCATTGCGTGTCTATTGGATCTGGGAGTTCCGGCAGACGACATCCGCAAGCTGGTGAAGACTAATCCGGAACGGTTGCTGGGATTGGATTGAGAAGCACCGGCACCGAGGGATTGTCTGTCGAAACCAACAGTCTCCGCGAACTGAACAAAAACGAAGTGGTTACGCAATTACATGGCTAGTCAATCAGAAGAAAAACTGACAATACTCCAACCGCGCGTTCTGGTCGGTGATCCGCACGTCATGAGTGACGACAGGAGCCGTCTCAGCATCATGTTCTCCATGTATGAGTCCCTCGTGCGTCGTGATTTGGACGGAGCTTATTTCCCGGCTCTGGCGGAAGGCTGGTCCATAGCAGACGACGCCCGAACCTGGACGTTCAGGCTTCGCGACGGTATGCGATATCACAACGGTGATCGCCTGGAAAGTGGCGACGTAGTTGCGACGCTGGAACGCGTGTGCGATCCGAGTATGGGCGGTGAACTCGGCACCTCTGGCGTGTTCGCAAGCTATCTCGACGGTGCTGTCTTGAAGGCGCTCGACAAACACACGGTAGGAATCAAAACCTCGGAGCCGATGGCGGATCTGTTGGACTTGCTCGTCGACTTACCGATTGTCCCGCCGAATGCCCTGGGGGGGCTCCCCGAGAAAGCGATCGGGAGCGGGCCATACCGTCTGGTTGAAGCAGACAACGACCAGGTGGTGATGGAGGCCTTTGGCGACTATTGGGCCGGCCGCCCGAAAGTGGCTGAAGTGTTTTGGCGGGGTGTCCCAAACGCGCTCGAGCGCGTGTCCATGTTGCTTGCAGATGAAGCCGACATCATTTCGGACGTGCCTCCAGAGAGCGCCCAGACAATCAAGAACTCGGCGCAGGCCGACGTCGTATCGGCGCAGAGCAGCGTATGCGCCATCTTCATCCTCAATCTCCAGGCAGGCGTGTGTGTCGACAAAAGGATTCGCCAGGCACTCAACTACGCGTTGGACGCGCAGTACCTGATAAACACCATAATGGATGGGGCGGCTTTGCCGCTAAACGGTCCACTCACTCCGCTGCACTTCGGCTACGATCCTGTGGTGCCTTACCCGCACGACCCCGACAAAGCGAAATCGCTGTTGGCCGAAGCAGGGCATGCGGATGGAATACAACTCGTGTTGGATGTTCCGACAACGTTGCCCGATGAAGCAACGGTGCTGGCGCAGCAAATGGCTAGACAGTTTGCCGAGGTCGGAATAAACACGGAGGTTCGTGAGTTCACTGATCGTCCGGCCTATGCCGAGATGGTGCGAGACAAGCAGATGGATGACGCGGCTTGCTTTGATTCCAGTCCTTTGAGCACCTATCGAATTTTGCGGGAGAAACTCCATTCCGGTATCGCCGGGCCGTGGTGGCAGGGGTACGCAAACCCTGCCGTCGATACACTGCTCGACAAAGCTCGAGCCACCTGCGACGAGGATCAGCGGAGAGATCTCTATCGACAGGTTTGTCGTATTGTCCACGATGACGCACCCTGGATCTTCTTGTACAACCCAACGCTCTTCTGGGGCGTGGGGCCACGTGCCCGGACCTTCAGGCCGAGAATCGAAGGAATGATTTGGCCGGCATAGGGAGAGCGTCGCGAAAGCTCTGGACCGCGGCGTTGACCATTTCCTTGGTGCAAGCTGCCTGCACGCCTCGACCGGAAACGGATGCCGAGTGGGTGGCCAGGCTCTCTCATGCGTACCCGGTGAACTCAGACTATCAACTCATGGCCGAGCGGTTCAAGGATCTCATGGCCGAGCGAACCGAGGGTCGGTTTCGTGTAGAGATCTTCCCATCGGGCCAGCTTGGCAGCGAAAGAGTCACTTTCGAACAGCTTCAGGCCGGGGCGCAGGAAATGGCGATCAGCGGCACGCCGGTCCTATCCGGGTGGGTTCACGAGGGACAGGTGTTCGACTTGCCGTATCTGTTCGAGACGCGCGAGCAAGGGCTGGATGCGCTCAACGGGACTGTGGGCGACTGGTGGCGACAACTCCTGCTGGACAAAACCGGTATCCGATCTTTGGGTTTCCTCGATTACGGATTTCGGCATGTGTATAACAGCAAGCGT
>JBDGYW010000585.1:0-4592 GCA_039588935.1 Gemmatimonadota bacterium
GCTCACGAAATCACTCAGAGGGCCGAGAACGGTACCTTCACCGAACTCTTCTTTCGCGAGCAAAAGGGCTCGCGCAGCCGGGGCCAGACCTTCCCTCGTTCTCTCGAGTTCTTTGAGCGCTTCCTGTCGCGCCTGCAATTGTGCGATCGTCTCCTCGGTGGAGCGGCGCTCGACCAGTATGGCTGCTTCCCTCTCTCTCGCGGCCACGAGGTCGTGTCGTGCCCGCTCGAGGTTGCTCGATGACCGATGTTCGTCCTGCTGGCGTTGCTCTCGTGTTCCCAGCGCTTCGCTCAGCCGCTCGTGGGCCGATTCGTACCGCACTCCCGCCTCTTCTCGTCGCGCTGCCGCATCGTTGCGTTGTGCGCTGATCTCCCGCAGTTCGTTTTCGATGGCGGAGATCTCGCCAGCGTACGCCCGCTGTGCCTCGACTTCGCGAAGCCGAGCCCCTTCTGTCTCGTGCACGGTGTTCCGCTGCGTAGCCAGGCGGTCGCGCACATCACCCTCTGTGGCCGATCTGAGGCCTAGTTCGACCTGCACCGATTCGCGGGCCGATTTGGCAGCCACACGCTCGGCGGCAGCCGCGTCGCGCTCCCTGGTCGCACGCGCGGCTCCCTCGTTTGCCTGCTGTCGCTCTTCCAACGCGCGGGTTTTGCGGTTCGCGGCGTTGTTCGACCGCTCAACGGCAACGTTGATGTCGCCCTCCAACCTCTCCACCTCCACCCGCGTTTCAGTCAGCCGTCGCTCCAGTTCGGTGCGCCTTGCCTCCGCCGTAGCTCGGGCTTGGACGTGGCCCTCGCGTGAGTTCTCGAGTTCCTCCAGCTTTCGCCGCATCTCGGGAACCGCAGTGGATAGAGTGGCGTGCCGCTCCCGAAAAGCTGCCTCATCGTCATCGAAACGGGACAACTCACGGCGAGCGAGCGTCATGACGACGCCAAACCGTTCAGACGCGACCTTCGACTGACGTTCCGCCTTGCCCCTCTGTCGCGCCAGGCTGCGGACCTGGGTTTGCACCTCGGAGATCAGGTCGTCCAACCGTTGCAGATCCTCCTGGGTCCTTTCGAGGCGCCGCTCTGTGCTGCTTCTACGATCACGGTAAACCCCGATTCCAGCGGCGTCCTCAAAAAGTGATCGACGCTCGTCGGGACGGTCGGAGAGCAACCTGTCGATCATCTGGGCTTCTATCACAACACCCACATCGCTCGCCAGCCCGGTGCCTTGTAGAAGGTCATGCAGATCCTTGAGTCGCACCGCTTTCCCGTTGACCAGATAGTCGCTCTGACCTCCTCGGGAAAGCCTACGCGTAATCACCACCTCGTCATAAGCGATCGGTAGTGTGTCGTCACTGTTATCGAGTACGAGAGAAACTTCTGAGATGTTGATCGGGCGTCGCTTGGCGGATCCTTGGAAGATCACCTCCTCCATCCTGGCTCCTCTGAGCAAGCGAACACGTTGTTCGCCCAGGACCCACCTAACAGCATCGGAGACGTTCGACTTACCACACCCGTTGGGGCCGACGATGCCGGTGACTCCATCCTCGAACGGAAGACGCATGTTGTCCGCGAAAGACTTGAAACCCGACAACTCCAAACGGGTCAGCTTCATCGTGCGATTCCTACCCTTGTTACGAGAACCCTGGAGAGGTCGCGACCCGCCTCAGGAAAGGCCGAATCGGCCATTTCCGCCTGGTCGTGCGACTCGAATGCTCCGACGAGCACCTGGACGGAGCCATCCGACATCGAGACAATGTACGCCGGGATACCGGATTCCCGAAGGCCTCTCAACGCTTGCTCTCCTGATCGAGCGTCAGGGTGAGTCTCCAGTAGGAATGCAAACGGAGTGTTGACGAGGAATCCACCCGTTTCGTCAATGGTTCCGTCGGAACGCAACCTCTGGAGCAAGGTTTCCGCGGCAGATCTGTCAGCGACCGCACCTGCAATGACTCGAAACCACACACCATCAGAACCGCGAGACACGGCAGAGATGGTTGTTGACACACCGGCTTGGGTCAGCTCAGTGAAGTGTGCCAGTGCTCGGCTCAGTTGAGACCATGCGGCAACCTGAATCGAATAGCCCAGCGTATCGGCCGGCGGCGATGGCGTAGGTGCTGCAGGCAAACCCGCGGCTTCTTCCGGAGCGGGACTCGCCGGCTCATCGGATGCGGTCACCGTTTCGGCACCTTGCGGTGTCGAATCTGATCGTGATATGACGGGTGGGTCTCCGGCATCAGATGCCGGATTGAACGGAGAAAGTGAGGCCTCCCTACGGGATATCAATAAGAAAGACGCAGTCACCACCGCGGCTACGGCGACTCCGACGACCGGCCAAATCCCCTTTCGCTTTAGCCGTGGCGCTCGAACCGCTGTGACCGTGGAATGTCGGACCCGGTGGATGCCCTCTTCGGAGTTGGGCGTCTGATTTCCCAGGGCCGGCTCAGGTGGTTCGCTGACCACCGCCAACGGTACGCCCCGGTCGATTGCGGAACGGATATGTGGAGACCTTGGCCCCCGAGGGCCGAACCCACTGGGAGTGACGGCGATAATCAGGTCAGGTGCCAAGGAGAGCGCTTCTAGAGCTTCCGGGGGCAGAAACAGCAGCAGAAGTGCTTCCTCCTGTCCGAATCCACGGGAAAGACGTTGCCAACGACTGCTGGCCCACACATCCTCCACCTCTGTAGGAGGAGTTCCAACCCCGATGAAGTGGAGGTTGGGGTCCTCATCCGGAGAGGCTACGTGTTGCAGTGATGCTCCAAACAGGAATGCGTCCACGATGCCGGTGTCTCGCGGGTGCTTTGCCAGGGTATGCAGGCTGGGGTTTTCGAGGTTCAGATCGATCAGCGCAGTACTTCTGCCCGTAGCTGCTGCGGCACGTGCGATGCGCCACACCGCTTCAGCAGCCCACTGGGTGTTTCCGGTGGCAGGCGTTATGGCGACAACATAGCAGTCGGAAAAGAGGCTTGAGGCGACGCCTGGTAGCTCAGGAATCGCGTACTCCCGCACACTCATGGAACTGGACGGTTGGTTTCGCGAATGAAGAAGGGCCGGTCTAACCTTCTCGCAATTGCCTCTGCTTCCTCTCGGGTGGAATATGGCCCCATCACGACTCGATAGAGCTCATCTGTCGAGTCTGCGGGGAGGACGGTGGCAGGCATACCCGCACGACTGAGTTCGTCGGCCATGGCTTGTGCCCAGGCTGCGTTGAAGGAGGCACTGACTTGAACGAAGATGGTCCTATCGGTTCCTTCCTCCGTCAGCGTGCTATCGCGGGCCAACTCCAATGCAGGGCGCCGAGGATCCCATTGAGCCACCATCCACAGGTCGTCGTCACCAGCATTGCTCACCCCAGCCTCCTCGAGCGCCTCGCCAGCATGTGCCACGAGCGAGCCGGCGCGTCGCATCAGAATAGTCCCGTCCGGGGCTATCGCAGGCAGATCATCTTCCCAGGAGCCGGTCAATGAGGCCTCGAGCTCCATCTGAGTGAGGTCTACCACCCAGACGATTTCTTCGTCTGCCGAACATGCCAACAGCCTGCTTCCCAGTGGCCCAACCCGCACGGCGGAGATCCTGCCGGGCAACTGTAAGGAACGGCCTAGACTGTGTTGAAACCGGTCCACGATCACCAAATCCTGCTCGCCCGATACCACGTAGATTTGATGTCCTGAAGTTGAGAATGTGACCAGGCGTGGCCGAGGGGTGATCGCGACGAATCGGGCGCTGGCAGGGTCGGTTGGATCAATCGTGACCAGACCGGAATCGACGACTATGGCCACGAGACGAGCCCATCTCGAGACGGCGAGTTCCCCTTCAGGGAGACTGTGGCGCACTGCCGTCTGTCCGCGAGCCAGCAGCACGAGTTCTCGCGAGGTCTCGGTTTCGAGGAGCATCATCAGGCGCCCTCGGGCCTCTCCCCACAGCGCTAGAGCAGGGTGTTGCAGTGTGTCAGGCCATATCTCTATGGTGCGATGGTCCACCTCTCCAACAGTGCCGTCTGGGCGGAACACATACGCAACTCCGGTTGGCCCGATCGCGGCGGTTGTCACACTCGTGTCGATCGTGCGGGCGCGCCCCGCTACGAGGTCGAGAGCGATGAGATCAAGAGCTGTATCGTCCTCCCGCTCCGCGAGTGCATAGATGAGGTCGTCATCACTCACAAACCCGACCATCTGCACGGCGCGGCGCGGCCCTAGTTCGAACAGCCACGTTACTTCTTGGAGGTTCGGAAGACGGTAGAGACGTGCGAGGCCGCCTGAGGCAGGGAACCTGAATGCCACAGCGGCTCCGGCTTCCATGGAATTGTTCGCCGAAGCGAACGCCTCTTCGACCGGGTTGGGTCCGGGATCGCCCGTACATGCGAACAGGCCCGCAAGCAATAAGGACACCATGCAGTAGAGTCTCACGCGCGGCAAGCTAGAACAGTATGCGGAGAGCGGCAAGGGGGGCATCAGGAGGGGGCACGATCAAGGTTCATAGAAACCGAGGGAGCGTCTATCCATAGTCGTTCCAGCTGGTAGAACTCACGCAGAGTCGGGTGAAACACGTGGACGACGAAGTCGACATAGTCCAGCAGGGCCCACCGCCCGGCCTTTACACCTTCCG
>JBDGYW010000586.1:0-4590 GCA_039588935.1 Gemmatimonadota bacterium
ACCGTATCCACGTCCACCCCCTCGCCCCACCAGCGGTGCACGTGCGTGTCGATGAGCCCGGGGATCAGGTACTTCCCTGCGCCGTCTACGATCCGTGCGTCCACGGGCACGGAAACGCCGTCCGATCGCTCAACCTGGACGATCCGGTTGCCTTCGATCAAGACGGTGCGGTCGGGGAGCGCGCGTCCGGACTCGACGTCCACGACGGTGACGCGCGTGATCGCCAGGTCCGCGGATGCGACCGGGGCGCCTCCGCTCTCCCCCGCCGTGCAGGCAGCGGACACGACGAGCGCGAGCGCGAGACGCTTCACTATGCGCGGCTGGCAGCAAGTCTGTGTCAGAGTCTTCGTCATAGTAGGAATTTGCTTTCCCCTCTCCCGAGTATCGCCTGTCGTACTGGAGGCGTCCAGCCAGTGGGATGAGGCTACCCGGGTCTAGCTGGGCACATTCTTGGGCACATACGCCCGCAGACAGACGCAACCAGACGCAAACAGACGCAAAAGCCCCCGGTGTTCTTCTCAGGAAAAGTGGTCAGATAGAGTCAGACGCAACCAGACGCAAAACGCTCTGGAGAACTTGAAAACCGCCGCGCGCGAGCGCTTCGGGGTTCGAATCCCCGGCCCTCCGTACCCCGCTTCCGCATGCTCAAAGCCTCGCCAAACCGCCGTCCGCAGCCCATTTTAGCCCCATGACCGAGATCACCGACCGGCTCTCCACCGCCCTCGCCGACCGCTACAAGATCGAGCGGCACTTGGGCGAAGGCGGCATGGCGACCGTTTTCGACGACTCGTCGCGGTCGTCGTTTTCGGACTAGCGCGCGACGTCCCTACCGGGAAGGGAATGCTTAAGCATGGACCCAGGCGTAGCTGTATTTCTTATCCCCATATCGGGCATCCTAGGCTTCTGCGGGATCGTGGGGCTGAAGATATGGACTAATCACAAACTGAAGCTGAGAGAAACGCCCGACGGTGACAGCGAACGCCTAACCGTTGCGATCCAGCAACTGCATGACGAAGTCGGCTCGCTGCGGGACGAGGTCGCCGAACTCCAGGAGCGCGTGGATTTCACCGAGCGTATGCTTTCGGAGGTCAAGTCGAGGAACGCGATCGGGCCGGGTGACTCCACTTGAGCGTTGTTCCTCTCGAAGCGGCAGCGGTGTGGGGAACTGAGCTGCAAGAACTTGGGCACATTCTTGGGCACATACGCCCGCAGACAGACGCAATCAGACGGGGTCAGACGCAAAAGAGTTTGGAGAACTTGAAAACCGCCGCGCGCCAGCGGGCACTGGCGTGAGCGGCACCGCACGCTTCTCCACATGCGAGCGGAGCAATCTCGATGCCGACACCCAACTGCGCGTGGCTGTTGGAGTCCGGACGCCAGGTCTGTACCGTCAGCTACTCCTGATCGCCTCAAGCACCCTTTCCGGGGTCATCGGCAAGCGATAGACCCGCGTTCCCGTGGCGTCGAAGATCGCGTTCGCTACTACTGCACCCATATTGACGATCGCGGGCTCACCCCCACCCTTTGGCGGCAGACTGTCATTTGACACGAGCACCGTGTCGATGCGCGGCATTTGTGAGAACCGGGCCAATTCGTAGGTGTCGAAGTTCGAATCCAGTATTCTCCCGCCTTCGAATCGGACCTCTTCGCTGAACACGTAGCCGAGCCCCATGGCGATACATCCCTCCATCTGCATACGTGCTCCGTCTGGATTCACCACGACTCCCATGTCCTGCGCACAGACGACGCGGTCCACCTTAACCGCTCCCGTACTCGAGTCGACGGTCACATCCGCGATGAGGGCCACATATGTCTCAGCATCGATTCCGCAGGCTAGGCCACGTCCACGGAGATTCCCGACCGGCGCGGTTCTCGACTCCCAACCATATGCGTCGGCAACAGCTCTCAGTACGTTCAACATGCGATCGTCAGTGGTGTTCATCAGCCGGAATTCCAGCGGATCGATGCCGGCAGCCGACGCCATGATGTCGATCTGCTGTTCCGCTGCGAAGCGATTGCTGTTTGCCGCCGGCGCCCGCCACGCTCCCACCGCGAAAGGATGCATGCCGGCGGCCGGAGACCTCCCCCCCCATTCGCCGTAGACCCTGACTCTCTTGTTCGGGACGTCGTAAAAGACGTCGGAGCCACGCGCCCCCGCCGCGTAGACCTGATAGTCCCAGAGTGTCAGCGTGCCGTCGCCGTCCATTCCCGACACGATCTTGATCGTGGCAGCCGGCCGAAAACTGTCGTAGAAGAACTCCTCGGCACGGGTCCACGCGACCTGGACGGGCCTGCCCGTGATCTGTGCGAGCCGCGCCGCTTCGACCGCCTGCTGCCCACCCACCTTGCCGCCGAACCCACCTCCGACGTACGGCGTGATCACGCGCACGTTTTCGGGATTGAAACCAATCGCCTGCGCGATTGCTCGCTGCTGACTGAACGGCCCTTGCGTGGACGACCAGACAGTCGCCTTCCCATCGGTGATCTCGGCAACAGCCGTGTGCGGTTCGATCGGAGCGTGTGCTACGTAGCTGTTGAGGTAGGTGAGGTCGAAGACTTGCGACGATGCTCGCCTACCGGCCGCCAAGTCACCCGCTTGTTCCGGAGTGTTCGGCTCTGGCGCGACTTCAACGAGATGGTCGAAGATGCTCTCGGTGTCCACCGTCGGAGCCGGTTCCTCGAATTCGGCGTCGATTGCTCCTAGAGACCGCACTGCCGCCTCCGGATCGCTGCAGAGCACGGCCACTAGCCCGCCTTCATTCACCACCGTCACACCTGGCGCAGCCTCTGCCCCAGACGTATCCAGTCGGGTCATTGTGGCGCCATGCGCCGGGGGACGGAGAATGCGGGCATAGAGCATTCCCGGGAGCCGGATGTCGCCGGCATATTCGGCGGCCCCCGTCACCTTCTCGACACCGTCCAACCGCAGTGGAGACTCTCCCATGACGGTGAACTCTTGAACCGAGCGAAGGACAGCTTCTTCATCTACGGTATGCGTGATTTCTTGTCCTCGAGCGAGATCACCATAGGACACGTTGCGCCCACGATCGCCCGTCACGTAGACTACGCCGTTCTCGACCGACAGAGACTGCCTCGCCACGCCGAGACGTTCTGCGGCGAGATCGGTCAGGATCAGGCGGGCCTTGGCCGCTGCCGCGCGAACCGCCGGGCCAAACACCCGAGTGGTAAGCGAGCCAAACGTGCCCATGTCCCATGGGCAGGTATCGGTGTCGCCCATCACGATGTGGACAGCTTCCAGACTCACGCCGAGGTCTTCGGCCGCCATCTGGGTGAGGGACGTCATTATTCCCTGTCCCATCTCGATTTTTCCGGAGTACAGCGTGATGCGCCCGTCTTCAGCGATGTGAAGATACGCATTGATGTCCTCAGAATAGCCACGTTGAGACGCAGGCTCCGCACGGGAGTTGAAAACGGTCAGCGGACCCAGGTTGACGCACACTGCTATGCCGCCACCTAGCAGCTTTGTGAAATCGCGCCGGTCCATCCCAATAACGTCACTCATGGTCCCCTCCATTCGAGCCGGCGTAGCTCTCGATCGCCTCGACAATTCGCTTGTAGGCAGAACAGCGACAGAGGTTGTTGTTCATGCCCCGAACGATCTCCTCGCTCGTCGGATTGGGGCTCTCGCGAAGCAGACCGTACGCATTCATGATCATTCCCGGCGTACAGTAGCCGCATTGGTATGCGCCGTGCTCGTAGAACGCCCGCTGCAGTGGGTGAAGCTCCCCGTCGGACGCGAGGCCTTCGATCGTGGTCACCTCTTTCCCCTCCACGAAGTCGACGTTGCTGATGCATGAGCGTACGGGTGCACCGTTTACGATCACCGTGCAGGATCCACACATTCCTGCACCGCAGCCATACTTGGTGCCGGTCTTCTCTAAATCGGTACGCAGAACCCAGAGCAGCTTACGATCGGCTTCTGTTTCCAGCGTCACCGGCTCACCATTCAGGGTGAAGCTGATGTTCTCCTTCACGTGTATTCCCTCCATGTGGGCGGAATGCAGAATCGATCACGATTGCCGCAGGTGCACAGGCAGTCTCGGTCGGAATCCCACCGGCCACGACGTCCCGCATTTCGTATGAACTCGCTGGTTACGCCCCCACACTATATGGCCCGCGCAATCACAGAACCATGTTACGGGGCAGTTGTGAGATGAAGATTTGTTTAGGGACGCGTACCCTCGCTACGCGAGGGTACGGAGGGCCAGCCTTGCGGGCCGCTCGGGTTTCGTCACGCCGCAATCACCAACGAGTAACCTCGAACTCAGGCGGATACCACGCGGAGCACTTGCATCGGTCGTGGCCGTTTCGGCCGAGGCACATGCGCAGGCACTGGACGAGCGCGTCTCCGATCTCCTTACCCGAATGACGCTGGAGGAAAGATTCTGGCAGCTCTTCATGTTGCCAGGCAGCCTGGACGACTCAACACAAGACTACTCCGACGGCGTGTTCGGACTCCAGGTGCCCCCTGCCGCCTCCGCATGGGCCGACGCTGAGCGTATCAATGCGATCCAGCGGTACTTCGTCGAGCGCACCCGACTGGGGATTCCCATGATCCCCTTCGAGGAG
>JBDGYW010000587.1:0-4561 GCA_039588935.1 Gemmatimonadota bacterium
GAGGTCAGGAAGATTAGTACCACGGCAGTGGTGATCCCCGTGAACATCACCTTCAGCACCAGTCATATCCTTCAAGTAGAACTGTTCTGCGAGCTGCCTGGAGTTCGCAAATCCAGCTGCCTCGAGTGATGCTCCGAAGCCAATGCCGATCAACAGATAGACACTGTACGCTCCGACCTTTCCAAGCACGTCCACCAAAGCGAAAGGAGCCATGGTCTATTCTCCTCCGCCGGCAGGTTGTAGCCAGAGCTTGCGGACAAACCATGCCATGGCATATCCGCTGGCAAACACCGCGAACATGAACGCCCAGCTGCCCACCGATAGGACTGCACCTCCTGACAATGCCCGTCCAGACGTGCAACCCCTCGCCAACCGCGCACCGAAACCCATCAAGCCTCCACCCAAGAACGCGTAGACCCACCGTGTGCGCGCGGAGATTGCTGGCCCTTTTTGGATTTCAACTTTCAATCGACCGTTGAACAACGCTGAGAGGAACCCGCCCAGCAATGCTCCGGCCGTGACCATCACGATCCAGCGATCCATTGCGTTCGAATCACCGCCCGCCATGTCTGCAAGGTATGCGTTGCGATCTACGTGCGGGGTGCAACCACCGGGACCAGGAGCTGCTCGTATTCGAACCGGCCTTTGATCTTGAGGTACTCATGCGTGCTCTCGGGCAGATCTTGACCCGCAGCCGACCAATCCCAGTGTGTCTTGGTTGCTTCCCGTAGGGCGACCTTGGGAATGTGACACGTTTCACATGCGACGGCGGAAAGGTGACCGTTCAGACGATCGTCAATGTGGGGAGCCGCGGAGTGACAGTCTGTGCACTGCACCTGGTTTGTCGTCTCCACGCTGACAGACAGAGCGCGGCCTCGAATATCATGATCCTCGGTCCTATGACAGTCCACGCAGGCCAAATCGAATGCGCCCATGTGCACGTCAACGCGCGGGCGCGGGTTTGACAGACTGGCGTCGAGGTCGCCGTGCTTCACTGCGTCTCCACCACCGCCACGGAAGTGACACCCTCCGCAGTTGTTGCGTGTGGGACTCGCCACACTTTGAGCAGCAAGCACCAAATCCACGCCCGGGCCCGGATACCCACCACCTTGTTTTACGTATTGCCCCGACTGATCATGGCAGACCAGGCAATCGACGTTCGCCAGGTTATCGTGGTCGTAAGAGTCGTCCTCCCAACCGTAGTCGGCATGACAAGACGTACACCCCACCCAATTGGATTGGATCGAGATGCAGAAGTTGTTGATGATATTCCGCTTGCCCATGCGAACCGGGTCGGCGCGCCCAGGAACCAATACTGGATCTCCCTCCCACCGAAAGTGAGGGGCGTATTGCCGACCTCATGCGCTTCGTTCTCGTGGCACTCCAGGCACGCGCGCGACGGCAGGGCCGTCCTCATAAGGACCCGACATCAGAGCGGTGTGGTCGGTGTGGTACGGACGCCCCACGACTGGCACCCAGGGATCATCCAACACGGCCGTGTCGCGCGGGAGAAACCGCACAAGGGGAAGCGCCACAGCGATCACCACCAGGACGACGATCAGACCCCACGATTGTCTCTTGAGATTCATATGCTCGCCGTGGTTTTGGACTCGAAGTCCGAAATGGGAGAAGGTTACGTCCCACGGTTCCCTTAGGACACCGCGGACATATTCGATGATACCAGCCAGAGCCAAACAACGTTACAGTATCGGCAACAGGGCTCGAGAAGTTGAAATTTGAACCCTCCATTCGGTCTTTTGAATTTGCGGGCGAGAACTGCGAAGGAAAAGGGCGACCTTTCGTTTGACCGTCATCGTTCCCCACTCGATATTCCGTTGAACCCTGCTCACCTCCAAGCGAGGAGTATCTCCGTGGATGACCACACCATAGACCGCCGTAACTTCATCGGTACCTGTCTGGTGACTGCCGCCGGTATCAGCAGCCTGGACTGTGCCGGAGAGGTACCCCCTGCCCGACAGCCTTATGACCCTAAAGGACTACCCACCCGCGTGTTGGGTAATACAGGCGTCGCCATTCCGCGAATCGTCTTGGGAGGCGGATCCCGGTTTTGTTCAGTGACCGATCAAGAGGAAAGCCTTGCGATACTCACACACGCGCTCGAAAGCGGGTTTTACCACTGGGACACGGCTCACAGCTACGCGTACGAAGGTGTGATAAGCGAAGAGCGCATAGGATTGATCCTCAAAGACCGTCGCGACGAGATCTTTCTATCGACCAAGCTAGATGAGCGAACCCGCGACGGCGCTCTGCGTCAAGTTGAGGAGAGCCTGCAGCGCCTCCAGACGGACCATCTCGATCTCTTGCAGCTCCACAGCCTCGCCTCGATGGAGGATGTAGACGCGATAGGAACCGACGGTGGTGCCATCGAGGCCCTGCTTTCACTCAAGGAGCAGGGTGTGACTCGGTTCATCGGGTTTACCGGTCACAGTTCCGGAGAGGCCCTGGCGGAGGCGGCCCGGCGTTTCGACTTCGACACGATGCTTTTTGCACTCAACCACTATTCTGAGGGCCAGCAAGACCGTCAGGAGACGGCGATTCCCGCTGCGGTGAGCAAGAATATGGGAATCCTGGTCATGAAGGTCATCAGACCCCGGGAAACAGACGAGAGCATGAACGTCACGGACCTGGTCCGGTACGCGCTCAGCCTCGAACACGTGACGGCGGCCGTGATAGGAACGGATAGTCTCGACGTTGTGACGCAAAACGCCCAGTTGGCCAAGAGTTTCGTGCCGATGGACACTCAGGAGATGGAGCGGGTCGCCGCAAAGCTACGGCCCGTGTTCAACAGCGGACAGCTTGCATGGATGCAGCCGGGATACACCGACGGGATTCCAGCATGATGGGAATCCACGCCACGCGCGCGCCTGGAGCACGCTGCTGCCCTGCATCTCTGCTGCTGTTCTGCGCCGTTGCAGTTGCGAGCTGCACCAGCAGCGATGACGCAGCACTCCCCCACCTCACCGGATACGACTTCGAGGATGGTCGCACCGAAGGGCTTTTGCCCAAGGTCGCCGAGAGTTGGCAGGTAGTCGAGGAAGATGGCTCGATGGTGTACCGCCTCCTCATACCCGGTGAGTTTGGCGAGATCCGCGCTCCTTCGGCCTGGTCCGTCTTGCAGGAGTATCCAGTCGGTTCGTTCGTCTTCTCGGGCAGGCTCAAGTGTCACACTGAGCCGGAGGTCCTCGCCCGTGACATGCTGGTGCTGTTCCACTATCAAGACCCGACGCATTTCTACTACGTGCACTTCTCGGCATCGAGCGACGGTTTGCACAACATCATCGGGCTGGTGAACGGCGCTGACCGTATCAAGATCAACCGCGAGCCCGCAGGCGAATCGGTCTTCCGCCTGACAGATTCTGAGTGGCACGACTTCAAGGTGACGTTCGATTCAGAAACCGGCGAAATCCAGGCCTTCCTGGACGATATGACTGCGCCAATCATCACTGCTTCAGACTCCACCCTGCCCCACGGACTCGTGGGGATTGGTTCGTTCGACGATACCGGCTCGTTCGACGATTTGATGTTGGCAGGCGAGGTCGTGGCCTTCACTCCGACTATCCAGTAGTCCGATCGTGTCCGGGCGCGTTGAGGGAGGCAGTGGCGGCCCGAGCAGGGAGCTACGTCGTGGACTCCCAATGGTCGAGGAGCGCGATCCCGAGGCGCTCGGCAACGAAGTAGCGCTCCTTAAAGAGATCAACACTCGACCGCACTTCTGGCAGCGTTGGCGCGGCTACTGGGGACTCTCAGGTCCCGGGTGGGTACAGAGCGCCCTAACACTGGGAGCTGGATCCGCCGGCTCTGCCATTCTCGCCGGTTCCGTGTTCGGCTACAAGCTCCTCTGGGTGCAACCGGTGGCCATGCTCCTGGGCGTGGTAATGTTCGCCGCGATCGGCCACCAGCTTCTCGTTACGCGAGCACGACCCTACGACGTATTTTGGAAACGGCTTCATCCGTCGATCGCGCTGTTCTGGGGATTCAACGTCCTGCTCGCTTCCATCGTGTGGCAACTCCCGCAGTACTCACTCGGCACAGCGGTGGCGAAAGACATACTCGACGTTGTCGGTTTGGACATTCCCAGGGGGGTCGTAGCACTCACCCTGCTCGGCCTTGGCACAGCCGTTTGCTGGAGCTACGGACGTGGCAGCCGCGGTGCTATCCGTCTGTTTGAGCGATTGCTCAAGTACATGCTGTTGGTGATGGTGAGCTGCTTCATGCTGGTCGTAGTCAAGACAGGCATCGACTGGTCTGAGATGTTCAAGGGATACTTCACGTTCCACATCCCCCGAAGTCGCGAGGGCATCACCGTGGTGCTGGGGCAGCTGGGTGCGGCCGTCGGCGTCAACATGACCTTCCTGTACCCGTACACGCTGCTGGCCCGCGGCTGGAGAGGAGAGCACAGAGGCCTCAAGAACTTCGATCTTGGCACATCGATGTTTCTCCCCTTTGTCCTTGCCACGAGCTTTGTGACCATGGCCTGCGCGAACACCTTGTTCGCTCAGGGCATCAGTGTCGGGGGCCCGGTGGACGTTGCCCATGCCCT
>JBDGYW010000588.1:0-4561 GCA_039588935.1 Gemmatimonadota bacterium
GTGTCTACGAGGCTGCTCATGCACACGGTGAGGGACGGACAGTCAGGGTGCTCATCCCACCAGGACGCGATGCGCAGCCAAGTCCAACACCGTCAGCGGCGTTGAGGGAGAGGAATCGGAACATCTGCTCCATCTGCAGGCTCGGTCGGCGTGAGTGGCACAAGCGGTCGGGTTACAGCAAGCGCGGCATGGCTGAGAACACGATCTATCAATACAAGACGATCATTGGTCGATGCATGAGCAGCCGTACGCTGGTGGGCCAACAGGTGGAGGTGCAACTCGCCTGTAACGTTCTCAACACAATGACCAGTTTCGGGATGCCCGAAAGCTACCGAGTTGGGTGATCCTCTCAGGAGCCAGGGAAACTGGGGTGAGTTATGAGCCGTGCAACAAAGCCACTCCGGATCAGGGGCATCACCTCAATGATGCACCGGGACCCAGAGCCATGCACCAACGCCACTCGCCGGCGCCGTCAATACAGCCAAGGCGACCACCAGCATGCCCATTGTGAGTAAGTATTTCATTGAAACGTTTCCTTAGAACGCCGTTGAAACACTGAAGATCAGGAAATCGACACCCAGCGGCGGACCCATGGGGCTCAACGGGATGTCAGCCTGGTAGCCCTCAGTCTTATGAGCCTCGGCCTTGAAGACGACTCTTGGTGACAGCGCGTAGTTGACGCCGAGGACGTATTCTTTATTGAGGTCCATGCTCGCGAAGCTGAGGTTCAGGTCAGCGATATCGATCATTCCGTTCAACGTGAGTTGAGGGATCGGGCGAACTCCGAGCAATGCGTAGTAGCTGAGGTAGTTGCCGATCTCGAACTGAAACTTTCGGATCTCACTCTGTACGGTGATCTTCGGCAACGAAATGTCGAGTGATCCGTGCCATTCCTTCCACAGACCTCCAGTGCCCACGTTGACCGGCACCTGGTAGCGACTGGCGCCGCCGCCGAACCGAACGCCCTCGACCGGAGTGTTGATCCAAATGCTTCCGCCAAGGCCGCCGGTCGCGCGCCCGGTCTCAGCCACGTAAACCACTTCGGGTGGCGGGGTTGCTTTGCGGTCGGTCATATCCCACTCGCCGCCGAACGCCGAGATCTCGGCGCTCCACGGCTTGTCCGCACCAAGCATGTAGGAGATAACGGCGCCATCGACTGTTTCACTGGTGTAGGCACCCTCGAGGTAGAAGTTGAACGGCGCACGGTAGAACGGGAGCAATACACCCACGTCCCGGATCTCGTTGTAAATTCCGGCCGGGATGGCGACACGTCCGAGCTTCGCTTCGAAGTCGCCGAATCGGCGCCCGTAGAATGCCCAGTCCACCTCGATTGCGTCCTCGTCCGGTGGAGCCAACGTGGACTGTGCCATGCGCCGATGGCTCAATTGCAGCGTCACGTAATCACCCGAAGACAGCGCGTAGCGGAACTGCAGCGCCGCGTTGCCGTAGTTGGTCGTGCCATCCTCGGTGATCCCGAGCATCGGGCCACCGTCACTGATGGCGAATCCCTGCGTCAGGTAGCCGTGAATGGAAAGGCGGTCGAGGGTCTGCGCCTCCGTGGCATGCGGCGCGAGCGCAGCTGCCAGTAACATTGAGAAAATCAAGCGTGCTTTCATTGTTTCGTTCTTTCCCTTTGCTCTCGTTGAGTAGGTGCCAGACATTTCGTCCAGCTCCCTAAAACGCCACCGCGACGCTCAGAATCAGGAAGTCGACCGGCACGGACGGTACCGTCACTCCGTCCGCAACGGGCGCGTCGGGCCAGAGTCCGTCGGTCTTGTGTCCCTCGAGCTTCAAGACAACGCTGGACGTGAGCGCGTAGTTGGCACCCAGGACGTACTCGTCGTGATAGTCCCACTCGAGGATGCCATATCCCGGAAACTCCAGCGACAGGTCCGCGAAGTCGGCCATCGCGTTCAACGTGAGTTGAGGAATGGGACGAATCCCGAGGTACGCGTAATAGGTGAGGTAGCTGCCGTTCTCGAAGATGAGTTTCCGGATTTCACTCTGCGCGGTGATCAGCGGCAGCGTGATATCGATCGATCCGTGCCACTCTTTCCACTCACCGGGCATACGGCTTACTGGCACGTAGTACCGGCTGGCGCCGCCACCGAACCGCACACCATCTAACGGCGTGTTGATCCAGAGCTGTCCTCCATATGCGCCGGTCGCCCGTGCGTTCTCGGACACGTAGCTGTCGGCAGTCCGCGTCCGCGAGGCCAGGTTCCACTCACCGCCGAAGGCTGAGATTTCGGCATTCCAGGGTGAGTCGGCACCTGCCAGGTACGACGCAACGGCGCCGTCGATCGTCTCACTGGTAAACGCGCCCTCGAGATAGAAGTTGAACGGTGCGCGGTAGAAGGGTAGCAGCACGCCCACGTCACGGATCTCATTGTAGATTCCGGCCGGAATGGCGACGCGCCCGAGCTTGACCTCGAAGTCGCCGATGTGGCGGCCGTAGAACGCCCAGTCTACCTCGATGTTGTCCTCATCGGGTGGCACCAACGTTGACTGTGCCAGACTCCGGTGGCTGAACTGGAGCGTCACGTAGTCTTTGGAGGACAACGCATAGCGGAACTGCAGCGCCGCGTTTCGGTAGTCGGTTGTCCCGTCCTCGGGAATCCCGAAGATCGTGCCACCATCGCTGATGCCAAAGCCCTGCATTAGGTAGCCGTGTATCGAGAGGCGGTCGAGCCCTTGTGCTTGCGCGAGATGCGGCACAAACACAGTGGCCGCGATCAACGCCAGAATAGTGTGAGCCTTCATGGACTGGTTCTCCTGTTGGTTTTAGTGTTCGCACCCGAACGCTGGGTGCAGTTTGCGTGTCTGCGTTCCAATTGGAACGCCACGGATTGCTGCACCCGGACGGCCACGGCCTCGCCGCGAACTGGTCCAGCGTGAGTTGCCAACCAGTTGCCCAGCTGGACTATGGCGCCCGTGCATTCGTCAGTGTTTTCGCTGCTTCGAAAGGCGACAAAGGCATCGAGAACCTCGATGGACCTGGAGAGGACACCCAAACACATGTCATCGGGTAGCTGCCCCTCCGCGCCAATGATTGAAGCAACTCGCTCAATCCGACTTGCCAGCATCGCGACGGGGGGGGAGACCCATGACGCTTGCATTGCCTCTCCCAAGTCGCTTCAGAATTGGTGCCCGCACAACTTGTCACAGAAGCGGGTTGCCACCTGTTGCATCATCAACCTAGATCCCACACCCATTTCGCAGCATCGGGGCAGGTCTGCATCTCTTGACGAGGTGAATCACCACTCGTGACTGGGGGGCAATCCCGGCTGAGCTATCAGGGAATCCCCGGGTGCGGGGATACGAGGGGGGTTAAGTAATTGGCAGAAGAAGGGTTACACCGTGGCTCCGGTTACACGTCGGATGGATCGTGTACCCAAAGGGTTGCTCGTTGGATCAACTCTGTCGCCGAGTCTATGCCGAGCTTGTTCTTGATGTTCTCGCGGTAGGACTCAACAGTCTTGACGCTCAAGTTGAGATGTTTGGCTATGTCCCGCGTCGAAGAGCCGGTTCCGATCAACCGGAATACCGCAAGCTCTCGATCGGTGAGTGTCTCCATGGGGCTCCGCTCCTGCTGCCGCCCCGCTACGACCCGACGCAGCCACCGGGTTTGGAGTTCTTCGCTCACAGCTACGCCACCGTCACGCACGCGGAGGATGGCATCGATGATCTTCTGCGGCGGTTCCTGCTTCATGACATACCCGTGGGCACCAGCCCGCAGCGCGCGCTCGGCGTAGAGCTTCTCGGAATGCATAGAGAGGACAACAACGAACACGCTGGGCCAGCGTGACGTGATCTGCTTCACCAACTCCAGGCCGTCGGCGTCACCGAGCGAGACGTCGACGATCGCGAGATCGGGCTGCAGCGACTCTACGGCGGCGAGTGCCTCGTCGAACGTCCCGGCTTCGCCTTTGACCTCGAGATCCGGCTCCTGGCCGATCATCTGAATGAGACCTTGTCGCAACATCGGGTGGTCATCCACCACCAATACGGAGGTCTTTTTGGGTGCCATCAACTGTCCTTATTAGCCTGGCTTGCCGGGTGCACAGCGAACAATAGTGCCACCCTCCTGCAACCGTTCGACGTCAAGAGTAGCACCGATCATGCTCGACCGATAGCGCATGATGCGGATCCCCAAGCCTTCGGTTCGGAGGCGCTCTTCGGCTATTCCCACTCCGTCGTCGGTGATAGTCAACGTGACGCCCTCGACTGCCCTGGTCAGCTCAATTGTCACGTTGTTCGGCCGGCCGTGCCGTGCGGCGTTGGTAGTTGCCTCGCGGGCAATCTGGTACAGGTGCGACGCGACCTCCTCGTCGTGGATTTGAATCGCAGGATCAACTCGTGCCTCACAGTTCACGGCAAACAGGGTCTCAACCTGTTCCGCAAGGTCTTCCAGAGCTGCGACCATACCCTCCATGTCCAATTGCAGATGGACCAATCCGCGGGCCAGGAACCTGGTTTGCTTCAATGACTCGGTGATTCGCTCCTGCATCGCAGCCGCTTCCTCGGCCTCCAGCAATCCCTTGCCGGCAAGCTTCTGTTC
>JBDGYW010000589.1:0-4554 GCA_039588935.1 Gemmatimonadota bacterium
TCGATGTGGAGTCGGTTAGCGGTGTAGATCTGCTGACCGGAGGGTTCACAGCTGAGTACGGAGACAAGATGACGGGTGTGTTCTCGATGAAGACGACCACGCCACCCCCGGACCGGGTCAGGACGACACTCGGCCTGAGTCTAGGGAATGTTTCTGCGAAGAGCGAGGGTGGATTCGCGGGTGGCAAGGGCACCTGGCTCGCATCCGTTCGGCGTGGTTACCTGGACATCATCTTCGAACTCACCGGAGTGGATGAGGAAATCAACCCCACCTACTACGACGCATACGCGAAGGCTCAGTATCAACTGAATGCCAGGCACCTCATCACCGGACATGTACTCCACGCCGGAGATAGGATGTCTTCGCACGAGGATGACGGCACGCGGCTCGAGAGCGATTGGGGCTCGAGTTACGCATGGATGAATTGGCACGCCGATTTCACCAACGCCCTGTCTGTGAAGACGATGGTGTCGTACGCGCGGGGATCGCGCGAGCGCTTTGGAGATGAACGCGACCAGGATTCGGGTGTGCCTCAGCTCGACGTGGACGACATAGGCACCTTCAACACATACGGCGCAAAACAGACTTGGAGTCTGCTGGCGTCTGACTGGCTGTTGCTGAAATGGGGTGGCGACGTCAGGAAAGGCACAGCTGACTACGACTACTTCCGCTGGCGACGCAGCTGGATTCCGAACACAACGAATCCATTCGCACCGCCCTGGACCGCTCGGTACGACACCATCGCGGTCGCGGTCGACACCGCCGGGTACGAAATGGGATTCTACCTGTCGAGTCGACTCCGGCCATTCGAACAGCTCACGACTGAGGTGGGCGTCCGTTACGATCGCCATTCCCACACGGACGAGGAGAATTGGAGCCCACGCGTTAACGCATCTCTCGAGTTTGCGCCCAGGACGACACTTCGTGGTGCCTGGGGATTGTTCTACCAATCGCACGAACTCCACTCCCTGTACGTCATTGACGGCGACGATCAATTCTACCCGGCACAACACGCGGAACACCGGGTTCTGGGGCTGACACATCGGTTGCTGGACGGAACCTCCATCAGGCTGGAGGCTTACGAGCGACGGATCTCCGACCCGTGGCCTGAATACCGCAGCCTCGAGGGGCAGATAGAGGTAGTCCCGGAAGAAGGTCCGGGAGATCGCATCCGAGTAGAACCGACGGAAGGCCTCGCGAGAGGTGTCGAATTGTTCATCAAACGCGACGCGGGTGGCCGTGTGGCCTGGTCGGCGAGTTATGCGCTGGCCGAGGCGAAAGACGAGATCGACGGCGCCTGGGTTTTTCGGCCGTTCGATCAGCGTCATACCCTGAACCTGGAAGCGGCATACCGCCCCAACCGATGGTGGTCGCTGAGCTGCGCTTTTCACTATCATTCGGCATGGCCCGCTACAGAGGAGATCTACACGGTGGGCCAAACCGCGCGTGGCGACTATTTCGGCAGGACGACTTACGGCCCGCTCTACGCGGATAGAATGCCCGCGTACCATCGAATGGACGTTAGGGTCTCCAGGCAGTTTCCGGTCGGCCGCGGCCAACTCTCGATCTTCCTCGACATCTTCAACATCTACGACCGCGACAATACGTTGGCATTGAATCACAACATCAATTGGATTTGGACTGGGAACCGAGCTCGTATCACTTCAACGCGAAGTGCTCACGGTTTGATCGGAATACTGCCTACCATCGGCGCCCGCTGGGAGTTTTGAGCGATGAGAGATAGCAAAGGATTTCCGTTGTCGTTACGGCTCCTGATGGGGTGCCTAATCGTTGTCTCGGTTGCGGCGTGTGATCCAGAGTCAGTGACGACATCGGTGGGCGAGGTCAGCGTCCCGTGGCGGTTCAACGACTACAGGACGGAATCAATCTACGTGACGATGCGCGACGGAGTGCGGATCGCCATTGACATCACGCTCCCGTACCCGCTCGCGTCCGGCGAGAGAATCCCGGCCATCCTCGAGATGACCCGTTACTGGCGGGCGATTGTGGGCAACGGCATCGGCTGGCGAGTCGCGTACGCGGCAAGCCGCGGATACGCGTTCGTGACTATGGATGAGCGTGGCACGGGTGCATCATTCGGGTCGTGGCCGAGTCCGTGGTCTGAGGAAGCGCTAACCGACTGCCGCGAAATCGTTGATTGGATCTTGGCACAGCCATGGTCCAACGGTCGCGTGGGCACTTTCGGGATCTCCTATCCCGGCATGTCGGCGCAGATGATCACAACTGTGAACCACCCGGCGGTTCGCGCGGCCATCCCAGCCTTTACGCAGTACGACGTGTACGCAGACATATCGTTCCCGGGTGGGATTCACAACGATTGGTTCATGTCCAGCTGGAGCGAGATCGTACTTGGCATGGACCGCAACGAATGGCCGTTCGACCCGAATGCCAGCGTAAAGGCGGTTGACGTGGATGTCGATGGGCTTATGCGCGACTCGGCAATCGCGGAGCATTCCAACAACGGTGACGTCTATTTCGATGGCACGGCGCAAGCAACCTACCGTGACGACGTCACGGTCCTCGGCATGCCGATGGAAGAACTCGGTGCCCACGGTAAGCGCGACGAAATCGAGCAGTCCGATGCTGCCATTTATTCGTGGGGGAGTTGGGTGGACCATTCGACCGCCCACTCCGTGATCACCCGCTTTCTTACTCTCGGCAACCCACAACAGGCGGTCATCGGACCCTGGCGCCACGGCGGTGGTGGACACGGGAGCCCATACCAAACACCCGGAACGGCCCCGCAGCCAGCAGAAGAAGATCAATGGCGCGAGTCGCTCAACTTCCTCGACGAATACCTCATGGAGGATGGGAGTGGAGTGACGGAACGTGTGCTCTATTACTACACCTTGGGCTCCGAGGAATGGAACTCAACAACCGTGTGGCCTGTCGATGGAATGATGCGGGAGTCCTGGTATTTCGGTGCCGGCAACACGCTATCGACATCGATGCCGACTGGCCAGGACGGTCGCGATTCCTACGCAATCGATTTCACCGCCACAACCGGGTACCAGACGCGCTGGCACACCGCACTCGATTCATCGGTGGTCTATCGCGATCGACGCAACGAAGACGAAAAGCTCCTCACCTATACGAGCGCGCCCCTCACCGAAGACACGGAGATAACCGGCTACCCGGTGGTGACTCTCCATGTGGCTTCGACGCACACAGACGGTGCCTTTTACGGATATCTGGAGGATGTAGATCCAAGTGGCTACGTCACGTACGTCACCGAAGGTCAGTTGCGGGCGTTGCACCGCAAGGTCTCCGGCGAAACACCGCCCTATGAGTTGCTCATTCCGTATCACACGTTCAAACAGGCGGACGGTCAGCCCTTGGTGCCTGGTGAGATTTCAGAGATCACCTTTGGGTTACAGCCAACATCGGTCTTGATAAGGGCAGGGCATCGCATCCGTGTTGCTATCGCCGGACACGACGCCGATCTGTTCGAGCGTTATCCAGCCACAGGTGATCCGGTTGTTACGGTGGAGCGGAATTCGGTGTATCCGTCGGGTATTGAGTTGCCGGTGGTGAGACGGTGAGTCTAAAACAAGCGGCAAAAGCGGCATAGGATTGGTTTGACGAGTCCCATGCCGTTTATGCTGTGGTTGGGTGTGGCGTTGGGATGCCGTGGGGTGTGGTGGAGTCGGGTCTGGGTTACCGCCGTCCCAATCACATCACCCAAGCATACCCGATCTTCACGAACAGCGTTCTGTTGGCCTGTGTGAGCGCGTTGTCTTGATCCCCAGCGTGATTGTCCGAGTAACCCAAATACAACACCGTCTGTGGGTTGATCTTGTACGAAAACAGGAGCTGGCTAAACAGGCTCGTTGACTCTTCATCGATCTCAAACGTGTAGATATTGGTATTCCGGTCGTAGTTCCTGAACTGAAGAATTGATCGCAGGAACACCCGTCGGCTGAACGAATACATGATGCGAGCCTGACTGATGTTCGCCGTGTAGAGTCTTCCTTCATCGACGGTGAGTTGTTCAAACGTATGGCTGAGGCCAAGCGTGAGGTGCCTCCCCAGCTTCAACTCCGCATACGGATCGATGAGCCAGCGAGTGCCGGGTCTAGTGTTGGCGTAGTCGATCCGGTCGCCGTACGCGGCGTTTACCACAAGGAACAGCGCGCCGGAGGGACGGATCCCAAAGTCGGCCTGCAAGGACCGATTGTTGAAGTCAATGCCGTCATAGCGTTGCTTACCCAACGTGCCCCGCATGTTGAAGAACGTCTGCGCAAGGCCCGCGTAGTTGGCCCAAAAGGAGTACGATCTATCCAGTGCTGTGCCGTCCAGATCCCACTCACCGTCGAGGCCCGAGCCGAAGTTGAGCATGTTCCACCAGTTCTCGGGACCGTTGTTCCAGGTGTGCCCCCACCCCACAGACGCGGACCGATAACCTGCTTGCGGCATGAAACCCAGATCGGATCTGAAGTCACGGTCCACCTGGCGGTAGCCCACATACCAATCATGAGCGCGGGTGCCGTGCAGGTAGAAGAAGTCGTATGCCCCGCCGGTGAATCCGCCATT
>JBDGYW010000590.1:0-5256 GCA_039588935.1 Gemmatimonadota bacterium
CCTTTCTGGGCGATCGAGTCGGCATATGGGAGGTCACGAGCGTCAACCGGACCCCGGACCGGGGCATTGCGGGATAGCATACTTGGTGGGGGTGAAAGGAAAATCCTATTGCGACGCAGAGTCCTCCGAACCCGTGGCAGTCATCACCGCCACTTTGGCCGCTCGCTTGTGGCGCGGAGAGAACGGTCTGGGCAGACAGGTGCGGTTCAGCATCAGCAGAGAAGACTCAGTAGGGATCTTCACCGTCGTCGGCATAGCCGGACACACCGCGTCTAGTAGACCCAGAGAAGACTTACCTCACCTTTTTACCGCCCTGCGTCAACACTACCGGCCACGTATCGTGATCGCGGTTAGAGGCAGCATGGAAGCCTCGACCTTGGTTGCGCCCATCAGAACTGCAATCCTCGACGCCGACCCCGGTCTGCCGATCCCTAATGTGATAACCTCGGAGTCATTGATAGTCCGTGGAACATCAACACAAAGATTGAATGCCTGGGCGGCGGCCGGGTTTGGTATGCTGACTCTGCTTCTTTCAGCCATCGGTGTCTACGGCGTCGTAGCATTCACCGTCGCGAGCCGCACGCGCGAAATTGGTCTTCGCATGGCGATGGGTGCAACCCGTCAGCGCGTCTTGACCGGAGTGTTTTGGGACGGCATTCGCGTCGCGTTGCCAGGTCTCGTGTTTGGAGCACTCATCGCAATAGGAGCCGGAGCCTCAATGGGACGGTTTCTACTTGGCGTGAGCCCGGTCGATCCCGTTTCTCTTGCCGTCGCGGCGGCGGTGCTATTGGCCGTCGTGCTTCTCGCCAGCCTAGTTCCAGCGCGTCGGGCTTCGGCAGTAGACCCAATCGATGCACTTCGCTGTGAATGACGGCCGCACATGGTGAAAGCAACCGGTTGCTCACGCACCACGATAGTGCGGGCAGGTATTGTCAACTTGAGCCGCTTCCCCCCAGACTTCGCGGATGAAAACGAATACGAATTGTTACCGCGGCCACCGGTTCCCCCATGCAATCATCAGTCACAGCGTTTGGCTGTTCCGTCGGTTTTCTCTAAGCTTCCGCGTAGTGGAGACCAGGTACTCCCGCCGTTTCGGTCCGCGGGTCCTTCTTTGGGCAACGAGCAACCCAGGGAGCACCTCCGCAACCAAGGCTCGGCTGCGATGTTAAGAGATCGCGGTCTTGGCGCTTCGATACCAACGCTTGAGGCTATCGTTGCTAAGAATGGCCGGGTGAGTCGAAGCGTATTCTACGAACCAGCCGATCATCCCGTCCCAGTCGTCAAGCTTACCTGGAGGGTGAAGTTCCCATCCCAATTCCTCAAGCGACCAGTTCATCTTGGCTGCGTTCCGCATCATGGATGTGGTGAACCAGTTGGTTTCGTCGTCTACGCCGCCCTTCGTAACCGGTGCCAATGATATACACTGTCCCTTAGACAGGACAGGGGAAGCCGGAATTGTTGACACTCGCCCATTCAGACTCCGTGAAAAATGCCGAATTCCGCGGGAAAGAGGTTCGGCACACCGTTTGCTTTGACCCGATCCGACGCCCAGAAAACTCTCTGGAACGCAGGCGTAGCGTCAGAAAACGCCGGCTCGATCGTTGATATCGAGAGGGCTTAGGTGGGCCGCGACGGGAAAGCAGCGACGGGTAAGGTCGTGCTGACATCGGGCCCAATCGGATGGGAGGAATTGTGTCGGCACGAAATCGATGGACGATAGCAGTCGTCGTCCTGCTTGTTCTGGTTCCCCGATTGGGGATCGCCCAAGCGCGCGTCACCGGTGTGGTCAGAGGAACCGGCAATGGCGAAAACGTAGCTAACGCTCACGTGCAGATTGTCGATCGCCGCCTCAGAACGTTGAGCGGCGACGATGGCAGGTTCGTGTTCGAATCGGTTCCGCCCGGCACGCACACTCTACGCGTTGCCAGGATCGGTTATGCGCCCACCGAACTGGAGCTGGCGGTCAACGATACGACGGCCGTCGAGCTGACTGTGGAAATGGAGCCCGTAGCCCTGCGATTGAGCGAGATAGTGGTTACTCCAGGACACTTTGGCGTAATGGAAACCGAGGTCGTGGCCGAACGCACAATTACGCGCGATGAGATTGAGACATTGCCACAGCTGGGCGAGGATGTCTTCCGTGCAATCAAACGACTTCCGGGGGTGGCAGCACACGACATCTCGACAAAGCTGAACCTGCGCGGTGCAACCGACCAGGAACTGCTTGTGACGATCGACGGACTCGAGCTGTATGAACCTTACCATCTGAAGGATTTCGATGGAGTACTCGGCATCGTTGACGTGCACTCCGTTGGATCTATCGACCTGGTGACAGGCGGATTTGGTGTCGAATACGGCGACAAACTCACCGGCGTCTTCGCCATGACTTCGCGCACACCCCCAATCAGCGGCACGCGGACCACGCTCGGGCTCAGCATCACAAACGCCAGCTTCATGAGTCAAGGCGGTTTCGGTACCGGTAGGGGACAGTGGCTGGTGTCGGGTCGCAGAGGGTATTTGGACATCGCGCTGGCGCTCACGGGCGGCAACGACGGAATATCCCCTCAATACTGGGATGTGTTCGGCAAGGTTCAATACCAGCCGCATCGCAAGCACTTGTTCAGCGCAAGCGTGCTTCATGCCAGTGACAACCTCAGTCTGTCAGATGAGACACTCCAGTTCCTGGATACAGGTTGGAAGAGCAGCTATTCATGGGTCGCATGGGACGCCGATTTCAACAGCAGAGTAACCGCTCGCACGATGGCGTGGGTCGGCCGAGTCACCCGTCACCGCGCCGGCCTGGGCGAAGACCTGGGACGCGTATCCGGACCGGAGTGGATTTCCGTATTGGACGATCAGGTCTTCAGTTTCGCAGGGGCGAGACACGATTTGAGTGTGGAGTTGTCAGACGGGGCCATGATCAAGCTTGGCGGAGAGTTCAAGCGGCTCAAGTCTGCATATGACTACTTCAACGCGACGCGGACTTTGATAGCCACGCCTCAGAATGAACTCGGTGCACGCTTTGATACGGTGGCAGTGGTTAGGGTTCCATACGGCGACGAGGCAAGCGCCTATCTCGCCGCTCGACTCCGGCCGATCGATGCATTCACGACTGAAGTTGGCGTACGGTACGACAATACTTCGCACACACACGAAGCTGAGTGGTCACCACGCATCCTGACCGCACTGGAGCTTTCGCCGTCGACCAACCTGCGTGCGAGCTTGGGACGGTATTACCAGTCGCACGGTATTCACGAACTCCAGGTTCGCGACGGTGAGCGCGTATTCTCGCCCTCTGATCTGGCAACTCAGCTGGCGTTTGGCCTGGAGCAACGGCTGCCGGAAGATGTGAATCTGCGGATCGAACTCTACAGAAGAGCAATGGCTGACCAAAGGCCTCGATACATAAATTCGGAGCAGGAGCTGTCCGCGTTCCCTGAGGCAGAGGGCAATCGAATTAGGATCGACCCGGAGCGCGGGAATGCGCGCGGCGTGGAGGTACTCGTATCACGAGAGCTGGGGAGAAACTGGGCTTGGTCCATCAGTTACGTGCTCGCAGAGGCCGAGGACGAGATCGACGGCGAATGGGTGCCACGGGCATTGGACCAGCGGCACACGTTCGGTGTAAGCGCCGCATACCGGCCCAACAACAGCTGGCGGTTCTCTGCTTCGTGGTATTACCACACGGGCTGGCCTACTACCGACACCGGCTTTCGAGTCGACTCACTCGCGGACGGTTCGCTGACCCTCGTACGTGACTTCGGACCTCTGAACGCGATTCGATTACCCGCGTACCATCGTCTCGATCTGCGAGCTACTCGCAATTTCTCGGTTGGCAGCGGCGTGCTCCAGGTGTACTTGGATGTTTTCAACGCTTACAACCGTACCAACATATCCTCCTGGGATCATTGGGCCTACGTCAACGAACAGGGCAATCTCATAGTCGGTAGAGAGAACGGACAAGAGATGATGCGGATCCTGCCGTCGATCGGGTTGCGTTACGAATTCTAGCAATCGTCCAACACCTATTGGGCCTCCCGTGTCAAGCGGACGTAGTCCGACAAAGCGGGGGTGGTGTGGCCCCGCTTTGTCATGTCATTTCACGCGCGAGCTATTCTGATTTCATTAGCCGCAGCACTAGGAGACAACGATGATGCCAACTCTTAGGATTCTCACAGCCGTTTCCGGATTGGTCACGATACTGGGCGCGTGCAGCGATCCAGTATCCACTGAAGACGAATACGTCGGTGGTCCTGAAAACCCGGCTCGGGACGGCAGTTACACCGCTGCGATCGTGAGCCAAAACGGGGTTGCATCTCTTGAGCCCGTCATGCTCGGCGGTGTGGAACAGTGGATCCTGATCCGCGGGCACGACGTGGGCAATCCTGTTCTCATCTACCTGCACGGTGGGCCGGGGAGTCCGGCTATCCTCTACGGACGGTTCGCGTTCAGCGGGCTGGAACAGCATTTCACAGTGGTGACTTGGGATCAAAGAGGCTGCGGCAAGTCGTACAGTCCGGGAATCGATGCCCAGACCATCACACGACACGCGAGAGCTCATTTCGATGATGAGACAACGTTTTGCTGCGTCGCCTGTTTATCTGATGGGCGCTTCCTTTGGATCGGCACTAGGTGTTTTCACCGCGAGAGACTATCCCGAGCTGCTTCAGGCGTACATAGGAGTGGGGCAGTTCGTGGATGCTGAGCAGACGATGAGACTTGCCCACGCCGCCGCCCTAGATAGGGCCACCGAATTGGGCAACCAGGAAGCGATCGACGACCTATCTGGCATTCAGCTATATCCGGAGATCGAATGGGACAAGTGGAGTGTTGTAGTGCCGTGGCTTGAAGCGTTCGGCTTTGGGGACATTCACGACCCGTCACTGCACACTGCGCTGGTTGACTCGCTCACGCCTGCTACCGAGTACACTTTGCAGGACCTCGCAAACCGAGAAGAATGGGAGCAGCTCTACGGGGCATCACCACTCAACGCCAACGCCGATCGACCTTGGGTTTACGGGCTTGACATCCCGGCCGAAGTGCCCCAGCTGGCCATTCCAGCGTTCTTTCTGTCCGGGAGGTTCGATTATAAAACGCCGGGAGAACTCGTCGAAGAGTACCTGACCGTGCTCGAGGCTCCTTTCGGCAGCCAGATGACCTGGTTTGAAAACTCTGCACACGCACTCTTCTTCGAGGAGCGGGAAGCGTTCCGTAGCGTCATGCTCAGTGACGTACTGAATGGCCCCGGGGGGTGAT
>JBDGYW010000591.1:0-4542 GCA_039588935.1 Gemmatimonadota bacterium
TGACTCGCCACCGTTCAGCACGCCGCCGGCTTCTAATTGGCAGTAGCGGAATTCAAACGAACTGCCGGCAACGACCCCTACCAGAAACCCGCGTTCGATTCTGCCGCCGGAATACTCTGCATGAACGCTGTGTCCCTCTTGTCGAAACTCAAATATCGTGCGCTCGTCGATAACACCATTTTCGTCCGTTTCGACGGCCTTCATTCTAAGATTGTGCAGGTTGAACTCCATGCGATCGTCTCCTCACCTCCGCAGTCCGTCTAACGACTCGGCGGATAAGCTGCAGGCGCTGACTCACCAGCCGCACAAGACTCTCAGTCATCTGCCATCTCGCAGTGCGCTCATATCAACTGCTCCCGCCGCGCATGTCAGCTTCATGCGGAGCCTGTGTGAAAACTCATCCTCTATATTGTACCCCAGTTTGTTTCTCGCAATCCATTCCCATGAGAGCTGTCCATGGCCCACATCTCCGGCGTCGATCGCACTCAGGCGGTACTCCTACCAGAAGTACTTGATGATTACGTCGCCTCTGACAATCCGGTGCGGTTCCTCGATGAATTCGTCGCTCAACTCGACCTCGCCGACCTCGGTTTTCAGCGTGCGGTCCCCGCGGAGACTGGACGCCCCGGCTACGACCCAGGAGATCTGCTACGGCTCTATCTCTACGGCTACCTCCATCGCATCCGGTCCAGCCGACGCCTCGAACAGGAAACTCACCGCAACGTCGAGTTGATGTGGCTGCTGCGCCGCCTCACGCCCGACTTCAAAACCATCGCCGACTTCCGCCGCGATCACCCTCAAGCACTCAAGGGCGTTTGCCAACAGTTCATCCTGCTCTGCAAACAGCTCGACCTTTTCGGTGGCGAACTAATCGCAATCGACGGCAGCAAGTTCCGCGCAGTCAATGCCCGAGACCGGAGCTACACCGCACCGCGGCTCAAGAAGCTGCTGCAGGACATCGACGCCATGATCGCCGCCTATCTCCAAAAGCTCGACGTTCAGGACCGGCAGGAATCAACCGTCACAGCGCCGAGTACCGATGAACTTCGCAAACGTATCGCCACTCTCGAGCAACGCCGCAAACGCTTAGAAGAATTCCAAGCCGAACTTGCTGCAACGGGCGAACGCACCCTCTCACTCACCGATCCCGACAGCCGCCCAATGATGAGCGGTGGCAACATCGAGATCTGCTACAATGTCCAGACCGCCGTCGATGCCAAGCACAAGCTGATAGTGGCCGAAACCGTCACCAACGCCGCCGCTGACCGTGACCAACTGAGTCCTCTCGCAACCTCAGCGCAGCAGGTAATGGGCACCTCAGACACTGTTGTTGTTGCCGATCGGGGCTACTACCACGGCAAACAGATCAAAGCCTGTGTCGATGCGGGACTCATCCCGCTAGTGTCTCGACCTAAAACCTCCGCCAACGCCCCTCTCGGCCTCTTCACGAAAGACGATTTTACCTACGACCGTGATCAGGACGCCTACCACTGTCCCGCCGGTGAAACGCTCACGTGTCGGACCACAACCGTGGAGCTAGGCCGTACCATCAAAAACTACCGAGGGAAGGCGTGTAAACACTGCACGATCAAACCTCGCTGCACGCGCAACCGTGAAGGCCGAAAGCTCACCCGCTGGGTCCACGAAAATCTGCTCGATGATATGGAGCACAAACTCCACCAACAACCCGAGTTATTCCGTCAACGCAAAGCCGTGGTAGAACACCCATTCGGTACCATGAAACGGGGAATGGACCAGGGACACTTCCTCCTCAAAGGCCTCACCAAGGTGCGGGGGGAGTTCAGTCTCACCGTGCTCGCCTACAACCTGAAACGCACCCTCAAGATCGTCGGCGTACCGCGCCTATTGGCCGCCCTCGCCTAATCCGCACTCACAAAAACCCTCCAGCCCATTCTCCACCAATTCCAGAGGCCCAGAACACTGCCATCAACGCTCCACAACCACTTTTCGTCACTCCGAAGAAATTCGCACGCACCGCTCAGCCGCACTCGCCTCTCAACACAACATTCACCGAGTTTTCACACGGCCTCTTTGCGGGTTAGGCAGATCCTCACGTCCCTGCATCAGCCCGTAGCGCAAGAACCGAGTAGCTGTGGGGCAAGCTGTCACGAACCGCTTGCGGCCAGTTCGGGAACTGATCCCAGTACTGTGCTGGATACTCCCGGAAGTGCACCAAAGACAGGCCAACTGCGAGCAGTTCCTCGATGACTTGCCCCGGCTGCCAGTAACGCTCAAGCATCCTCGGACGATCATCGCCGAGTTCACGACTCACGACACTAGCAGGAAATCCAGGGTGTTCTCTCGCCTCTCCGTGGAAATAGCTCACACCGGTACGAAGCACGACTTGGTCCGCGTTCCGATCCCATAGCGCGTCGAGTGGATGGCCCTCGAAGAGAAAGAAGTGGCCACCCGACCGCATCAATCGCCGCACGCCCGCCGCCCACTCCTTGAGATCCTGGATCCATGGGATTGCCCCACGACCCGTGTATACGACATCGGCCGTCTCGTTGAGTTCCGAAGGAGGATCACCTGCGTCGGCGCAACGGAACTCAGCCGCAATGCCTGCGGCCTCAGCCTTGTCACGTGCCTGAGCGATCATCTCCGGGCTGATGTCGATGCCAACTGCTGACTCGGCTCCCGCATTCACGAGGCCGAGGGTATCCATTCCGTGCGAGCATTGGAGATGCACGACGTGGGAACCCGGCAGCAATGGTAGTAGCACCGCAGATTCTGGCTCTAGCAAGTTGTGTCCTCCAGCTCTTAGCAACGCGACGTGATCGTAGAACTCTGCACGGTACTTAGCGCGAGCGACGATATCCCAGCCGCGGGCCGATTCATTGTGGGTGCCGCTGCGTCGACGAGTCATCGTGCCACAACTCTTGCTTCGAGGATCTGCCTAACGACCCTGGGCATAAGCTGCGTGCGCTGACTCACCAGCTGCAATGAAAGTCCGGCCATCAGCGTTCCTTCCATGCACACAAATGAACTGCCGCCCCCGCGCATGCCAGCTTCATGCCCGTGTTAGACAGCAGCTTCATCCACCTGCCCGTGTGCTGGGCTCCATGGTATGCGTGAAGAACATGCCATCCATGTGGCGCGGCCAGTGTGCTATCATGTGACCGTAGCCGAGTGGCTGCGCCATCAACCTTCCATGTAGCCATTCACCTCCCGCTGGTATGGAGCGGAAGTCCACGAATGCGTACGCGGAACCGGCCTGATGCAGAAGAGATTCCAGACTCCCGGGACGTGGTCGGGAAATCCTCGTAGACTGGTTCCACCAGGCTCCTTTCTCACCCTCGTATGCAGTGAACCCTAGCACGTAGACCGCCGGACCGAGTTCCCGCCAGACTACGTGGCCCATGGTGAGACTTCCGTCGTAGGAGCCCGGCGAGATGGGGAATTCGATGTCCTCTATGTTGCGCACCACATGGTAGGTCGCCGCCCAGACGAGGATCTTCCGATCGGGGTATTTGTTGCGGGCAAGCCATATGAAGTTGTCGCCCATTTGCCGATCACGTGCCACGCCCTGCTCGCGTGTGTCCCCTTCGGCGGGGTCAAACCGCCAATCGATCTGTGCTTGCGCAGCTGTGCTCTCCATGAGTTGAGACCAGAATGCCATGTTACTATCAGCGGTAACGCTGAGGTTTTCTTCGACTTCCCGTTGGATGCGAGCGAGTGTTGAATCAAATAGTGCCTTCTCTTGCACCGTTGGCTTCTGCTCCCGCCAAACGTGGTCCACTAGTGCCTGAAGGAGACCTGCCACAATCGACCACGACGTGTCCTGCACTATTGGAGAATTGATGCTCACTAACAAAGCGGTGAGGTCTTCAACGAAGAACTCATGAGAAGCCAAGTCTGAGAAGTAGCAATCGAATCCTGCAAGTTCAAGCGGTCTTGGTGATGCAGCTGCTTCATCCACATAATCGGCCAGAGGCTGGAACTGCTCGCTGCCGGTCCAAATGAGGTAGACGCTCCAACCCACCGCCGTATGTGTATCCCACCCTTGCTGAATCAGTTGCCACGCTTTTTGCATCTCGAACAGCCCGCTCTCAAACGCGAGAACATCGAAGCCCATTTCCTGATGGAAGAACTTGATGAGCCGAGCCTTCGCCAAGAACGTGGTCCCATCCCCATGTGACTGTTCGCCCAACATGACAATGCGGGCGTCCCCGATCTCTGCCTTTAGGGGTTCCAGGTCCGTCCAGTTAACGTCGTCTGGGTTCACCGTCCTGACTAAAAGCGCATTTTCCTCAAGCCACTCAACCCGTGCTGTGTTCGAGTCCAGGGTTGAATCTCCATCAGGCGCGGTGGCGTCGCAGGCGATCAGCGGCGTCAGGCCCGGCAACAGGATACACAAGCATCGGCGAAGCACAAGCCAGTCGTGTCTCAGACGACCGTGCTGCTGTATAACGACTCTGGGCATAAGCTGCGTGCGCTCGCCTTCTAGCTGCAACGAAGCCGTTGAATTCATCGCACTCTCCAAGCGCATCGATGGATTGTCACCCCCGCGCATGCCAGCTT
>JBDGYW010000592.1:0-4539 GCA_039588935.1 Gemmatimonadota bacterium
GCAAGTTTGAATGTCTCGCCGGGCAGCGCGAGCGGCTCGATTTCAAGCAACGGAAGGAGTGCGGTGAGATCGTCCTTCCTATAGAGAGTGCGGACATGCTCGATGAGTCGTCTCTGCTCCGAGCTGTCGTCCGCCGTCTGCTCGTACGAGATTTCCGTTAATGAGACCAGCAAGGCGAAGTCCTCACCTGTCCACATGTCGAAACAGAAGCGGTTTGCGTCGTCCGCGGGCTCGAGCCCGGTCAGTTCATAGGTGCGCGTCTCGACCGGAAGCGGCGTGCGGTAATCGTCCGGATAGCCGCCGAGATCATCAATTGGATTGCTTACGCAACTCTCGGTGTACGTTATGAGCGGTCGCCGCTGCTTGTGTCGGTCGTTTTTGGTCAACGCCGGGTCCGGCGAGTCGACGTTACGGCCGTACCCGACCGTCAGCTCCTTCAAGACATTGCCGTAACCATCCACGTCCAACGTGAAACTGTGGCCGACGCGCGGGTCGGCCGTGTTTCGCTCATATTGATATTCGATCGTCTCACGCGGATGGGCGAAAAAGACTCCGTGCGGATTCTCTCTGTGCGGTTGCAGCCACTGGATCGTGTAGTTGCGCTCAGACACAGTGTAGGGGTGCACAGACTCCGGCGTTTCATCGTCTGAGAATATCTCCTGCCTCAGGATCGAGCCCCTGAGCGCGCGGCACGCTTCGCGAGTGCCTCTCGGGTCGAGTACATGGGGTGCGCGGCGGCCGTCAGCGAGTAACACATGGCCCGGCAGGACGGTGTCAGGCAACAGTTCTGCCTCAAACAATTTCCATCTTTCCCCCAACTGAGAGTCCGACTCGTCCGGTGCACCGTAGTACTCGCGAGCCAACTGTTGGCTGATCTTATCCCCGTTCTGCCAGACGCCGGTATGGAACCAGGTCTTGGTCACCACCGGCGGCACGTTTGATTTTTCGTTGAAGTTCTCACCGACGGGAAAGTGGCCGCTCGCGCCCAATGCGGTGAATTCTTCGGTATCCCATTGCTCCACCATCCCAAAACCTCGGAACTCTCGTTCGATGCCGTCGAAATAGCCGTGATGGTACACATAGCGGGTGACGAATCGGTTACGACCGATGAAGTCATATGTCTCCACTCGCTCGACGACATGAACGGGAAACGGCAGCCGAGTAATCCAGGGGTTGCCTTCTGCTTTGTCGCGGAGATAGAAATGAGTGGAGGACAGATAGTGCACTCGAGTCTCCGCCCCCAGGCTGTTTCTAACCGCGGTGAGGAGATGCGGCTTCTGGCCTCCCATTAGGTCGACGTATTTCATTGGCCTGCTGACATCACTTGGCGACGGCGACGACCACACGAGACACGCTGTTCCGTTACCGAACAGGTCCACGGTTGTCACCGAGGCCACATTGTCGATTCGGGGGAACTGCTCGAGGGTGACCGCCTCACTCCAACCGTTGCCCGAAAGATTCGAATATAGGCGAACCCGATCGCGGCCAAGGAAGATGATGTCGGTGTTTCCCGACCCGTCGATATCGGCGACACGGAGACGCCGCTGGTCGAACAGGTCGGGGGCATCGAACCAGGGAGCGTCGTCCATGGTAACCTTGGAGCCGAACTCGCCATAACCAAGGCTCGGCCAGTAGCTGACGCTCCCATTCATGATGCGGACGAGGTCGGTCAGACCGTCACCAGACATGTCGGCCAGGTACACCGACTGGGCCCCATCCGCAAACACAAGTCGCGGGCCTTGCTCCTCGTCGAGAGCACAGCTCACCCGATTAGCTCGACCAAACCCTTTCTCCCCCAACGAGCCGTACCAGGTGAAGACCTCTTCTTCCGTGATCAACACATCGGCGTGCCCGTCGCCGTTCAGATCTACAAATCGGAGGTTTGGATCGTCCCATTCGATGCTTGGTAGCGAAACAAACGGTGTGAATAGCTCCCAGTCTTCGTCGAATGTACGCTCGTGGAATCCGGAGATCGGGCCATCAAATTGGGCGAGATCGAGCCGACCGTCGCCCGCCAAGTCCAGCAGTTGCTGGGTGCCGCCAGACAGGGCGGCCATTGCAGGCTTTGTCGGCACACTCTCCAGAGCCGCAAACCTGCCGCCTCCCAGGTTGGCCTTGTAGTACCACTCGCCGGCCTGTTCCGTCAGAATGCCGGACACTCCCTCTCCGTCCAGGTCGACCCAACGATATCGCGTACCGTCCAGCCCCTCCGGCAGGTTCTCGAGACTCCGTGCGTCGAGTACCTGGATCTCCTGATTGACGTCCGCTTTGGTGTATTCGAATTCGAGGGGCGGGAGTGACTTCATGAGATAGCGATTTGGGACATCAGGATCCTCTGTGAGCTTTCTCACGAAGCCCGACTGCGTAATGCTTGTGACGAAGGACGCGATGGGGCCTTCTTCGTACTCGAACTCAGTGGAACGCACCAGGCAATCGTCGATCTCGAGCTCATCAGGGAAGTGATGGAACATCAGAACACGTCGACAGAGTCGATACGTACGGACCTCGAATCCGGCACGGTACGACGAGAAGGCGTCTTTGCGAACTGGCCAACCCCCATCGGACTCGATGCCCGCCCTGACGTAGCGGTGCTGCGCATCTACGGCCACACTGTCATCAAGAGGCAAATCTTGATAGTGGCCGTCCCCGTAATCGAAGACGACTTCGAACATCCAGTCCGAGATCACCGTCGGGTCTGTGGCTCGCCAATCCACGTCGCGGTTCGGGGTGCGGTTGCCGTATTTGATCCGTTTCAGAAACCGATTGACACGCCGACCCGAGTCTGTCCTGTTCCTCTCGTTGACTTGGGCGAGGTCGACACCTTCGGAGTTCTCTTCCTCGTACTCGTAGACAATGGCGTTGCCCTTGTCATCGTGGCTTTCGCAGATGAGCCAGTTGAAGACGCGGTTCACGTTGTTGGGATCGGCGATCCGGCTGTTGCCGGTCTTGCCGTAATGCGTGGTCACGTTGTCGCGACTTATTGATCGCCAGTGGACAACGCCGGTGCCCAGGTTCGTCCACCGTTCGATGCGAGCGAACAGTCCTTCCATGCGCGGACGGTAGCGTTCAATGCGGAATTCGTGACCTTCGACGGTCCTGCTCGGCAATGCCTCCCGCTTCCAAGTGCCGTTGTCTTCGATCAATACGGGGACAAGGTCTTCTGTGCCGGACAGTATGAAGACGTCTGACTCCTCGGCATCCTGGTACCGCGGCAGCCCTTTATCGGTCTTGCGGGTAATGGAAGGCAGCGACAGGTGCCACCCAAGGCCAAACGGTCCGTTGCCTGCTCCGGAGTCGTACGACAACGACAACTCGGGTCCGAAGCCGGAGCGTCCCGGACTTGTGGCTATCGGGACGGTCATGGACCCAGTTCCGGTGACCGGGTTGGCGGCGAACTTCTCGCCGATGCCACGGATGGCTCCCCCGCCTTTTGGCAGCGAGATCTGCGGAACCGGCGAGCCGGGACCTTCCTGGTCTGCTATGCTCGAGCCTTCGTCCTCAGCCAAGAGCACTTGCCTCCGCCGCTAAGGTAATGTCCGGCACACTACAGAGCAGATACCAAGGAGCGCAGATTCGATATCTGACTGGCTACAAAGTTCGTCACACGAAAAGACACTCGGAAGTGCGTTTTCGGGGCACCGCCATACGTTTTGGGGACATTTGTCTACATATCGGCCGTCTTTCGAACCATTGCGCTGGGACAGTCTCGACCGCCGATTCGACACGATCCTACCTTGCAGGATCTCTACATATTACGGACCGGCAGTCAATCGCTGATCAACACTCGGGTGATTTGAGTCAACTCGTTTGAATGGAATGGGTTACACCGTTACCTGCACTGGCACGGGGTCCAGAGTGGGATTCAAAACGCAACATAACTCTGAGTGGAGAGCGTTTGCACGGGTTTACGAGGCCGTTCGCGCTGGGTTTTGGGATTTCTATACGCCAGAATGCCCGTGATGCTGAATCTATCCATCATTCCGACGTGGTCCTGCTCATTCAGCCGGCAGCGCGCGTGCGTTACCGCATTTGAAAAGCGTGCGCCCTCGGAGTGCGTAGATGGACATCAAAGCTCTGTCGAATGCTCATGGTGGTTCGAACTACCCGCAAAAACGGGTTTCACCTTTGGCGTTCGATGTCACCCCCTGCCAATCGCAACCCATCGCAGCGGGGACCCAAACTCGAGTAATATTGTCAGCCCCACGGAGCCGAACCGGCGCCGAACCACGCGCACCTCTACGCCCGAGAAGTGGCCGCGTAAATGGCTGGATCAGTGGATATCGAGTTCGGATCAGACAACTTCAAGATCGACAGGTTCGCGGCGATGTGCGCGACCGACCTTTCACGACCGGTAACGATGGCAGAGGATTCCTCACGGATCTCAAGACGTTGGTAGCCTTGACGGTCATCACACGAATGACTTCAAGGCACTTCATCTACAGCGCCGCCTGCCGCCCAACGGTGCGATATCGATCTCGAATGGCCGATGTGGCCGGCAACATCTACACAAACACATGGCGTGCCGGCCCCAATGACCCT
>JBDGYW010000593.1:0-5334 GCA_039588935.1 Gemmatimonadota bacterium
ACCCAGATACGGTTGATGTGTTCTGATTCGGGGAGCCCAATCCAGGTCCAGGTCTCCCCGTCATCGGTCGACTTGTACACCCCATTGCCGACGGAAATGTTGCCGCGTACTCCCCCCGACCCGGTACCAGCGTAGACGATGCTCGGATTGGATGGAGCAACCGCAAGCGCGCCTACGGGACCTACCTGGAGGTAACCGTCTGAGATGTTGTGCCAGGTTGTGCCGGCGTCAGTGGTGCGCCAGATACCGCCACCCACAGTGCCCATCAAGAAGGTGAACGGTCTGTCCACGTAGCCGGTTGCCGCGGTGACGCGACCCCCTCGGTGCGGGCCGACCGAGCGGAAACTCATCGCTTGATAAAGTGTTGGGTCGACCACCACGTTGAGGTCGTGTGTTTGAGCGGTTGCTGGAGCCGCGATACCGGTCAAAACGACGAGCAAGAGGACAGTCCACAGCAAGGGCAAGTAATCCCGCAGGCGGTACTTCATGAGTGCACCTCTCCAACGATGGATTGGTGAAGCGATAGGAGATTGCTTTCAGCGGCAAAAGTAGATCGACCTGCAGCAGGTTTCAAGCGTGGCGGGGTGTACCGTGGGGCGAGGCCGGAGCTAGCGCCGGTCCCACCGACGCCCACGGGGCCTGTGGCGACGACCTCGAGGTTCCTGCATTCAAGTATCGCCCCATTTTCAGCTAGCTACTGTGCCCCCTCCGAACCCTCCGCGTCGTCCCGCAACCGGATCTCGAACAGCGCCGGCCAGAACTTCCCGGTCACCAACAGGTTGTCTGTTGCCTCGTTGTAGGCGATACCGTTCAGCACGTCGGTGTTACGGCTACGCTCTTCGCTCGGCAGCAGCCCGCGCAGGTTGAACCATGCCTGCACCTCGCCGGTGGCCGGGTCTATTCGCACCATGCTGGTGAGTGACGAGCCCTGATCCTGGACGGTGAGTTCCTGAATGACCTCGAAGGTCTCTGGGTCGAGGAACTTCAGGCTCGCGGTGCCGTCGCTCATGATGAGCGAGGTCCCGTCGGTCGCGAGGCCCCACCCCTCTCCCTCATAGGCGAACGAATCAACTAGTACGAGAGTCTCTGCCTCGTACACATAACCCACATTGGTCTGCCAGGTGAGCTGGTAGAGCTTGTCTTCTAGCAGCGCCAAGCCCTCGCCGAACCTATCGTTGGGCAGTGAGGTCGCTACCAGAACCCGGCCGGTTTCCAGGTCCACTTTGCGTACTTGTGAACGCCCCAGCTGGCCCGTGCTCTCGTACAGCCGGCCGTCCGCGTACAAGAGTCCCTGCGTGTAGGCGGTGGTGTCGTGGGGAAAACGGCGTAAGACCTCGTAGTCTGACTGACCGCCACTCCCTTGGCAGGTGAACGCGACAGCAGTCAACGCGGTAGCGAGCGTGACTATCTGATTCAATAACGCGGGGCGACGAACTCGTATCCTCTTGCCAGACATTGGTTTCCACCTTGTGTTCCGTGACTCAAGTTTGTATCGGGCGTCGTTCTCGATGCAAGAGATCCACGTACGCATCAGACAAGAGTGAGTCCTCGTGGATCTCAAACAGCTCCATCAACTCCCGCGCTTCACTGACACCCGCCTCGGCCCGTTCCTCAGCATCCAATACAACCTCGAGCTCCAAAAAGTTGCCTAAATCCCGAACCTCGTCCAAGTGAACCCGTGTACGTCCCACCCAGTACACGAGGCGTTTCTTGTGGACGACCCCCTTCTCCCCCAACTCTGCAGCCAACAGTCTCTTCAGCGAGTGAGCATCCGACACGGGCACGCGTTCGTAGAGCGACTCCATCGGACCGGGTGCGTCGGGACGCCTGTAGTAGATGAGTTCGGCCTGCGAGTCGGAAAACTCCCGCAGCTTGAGCCGGCCGGCATCTACCTGGAAAAACGTGTCCGTCTGCGTGAGTGTTCCCGGACCGCGGTCGGCGGCGTCGGCGACCAGACGATGCGTTCTTTCCAGATCCTCTATGTGGGCCTTTATCTCAACGTTCCGTGCCATGCTCGCTCGCATTTGCGTTTTGTCCGAAGCCCAGCCAGCGGACAGCCATCGTCACACTTCTCGGTAGCGTTTCTCCAGGTACGTCTCGTACCCCATCTTGGTCCAGAACCTACTCGCCAGGTCGTTGCCGGTGACGACCTGAAGCTCCACGCGATGGATCCCCCGCTCCCTGAACCACTCTTCGGTCGCCCTCACGAGGGCCTCGCCGAAACCGTGCCCTCGCTTCTCCTCGGTCACGGCAACGTCGTCGATCATTCCGTAGGCCCGCTCGACGAGCACCGGTGGGCGTTCCGCCATACCCGCAAGGCCGTACCCGACAATCGCCTTCTTTGACTCTGCGACCAGCAACAGAGATGTTTCTGCAACGACCTGTTCTTCGAGGTGTTTGGCAAATTTGCCTCGGCCATCCGGGGCGGGTGTGAAGAGCGGGTTCACGTTCGCGTGGAAACGCATGAATTCCCACCAGACCTCCACAATGCCTGGTATGTCGGTGAGTTCGGCCTCTCTTATGATCCATTCGCAAGAACTCGAACCGGTCATTGAATGTCTCTCTGCTGTCCTGGTCGGTCGCCGCTCCGTGTGAGTCGGCTTACCACTGCGATCACGATCACCGCAAGCATCAGCGGCAATATGCTGGGGTAACGAGCGCCCAGTAGGTATTCGAGCAGATTGTCGCCGTCGCCACCTACGATCGATCGCAACAAGTCTCCCTGACGTACCTCTCCAAGTATCGCAGTACCGCCCCCTACGATCACCGCCCACATCGCTCCCGCAGCAGTTATGCCGAACCGGTCGCGGAAGAAGCTCGCCACTGTCGGAACCACGACGCCGCCGACGTAGATGGTGTAGCCGAGTAGCAGAGCGTCGATGATTCCCTGCTGGAAGCCGGCGATGAGCCAGGCGGCGCAGCCCACTGCAAGTAGGCAGGCCTTGGTGTATTTGAGCTGTTGAGATTTGGACGGAGAGCTGAGCGGGGAGAGCACATTCAACGACAAGATTGTTGATGCCGTAACCAGTGTCGTGTCTGCCGAAGACATGAGAGCGGCGAGGAAACCCGCCACGATCAGCCCCTTGATTCCGATCGGAAACAGCTGGTGAATGGCTTCCGGCAGCGCCCCTTCAGGCGCGATTCCCGGGAACTGAGCGCGGATCAACACCCCCAGCAATACGAGTGCAAAGGCAATTGGGACGATAGCGGTGGCGGCCACAAAGACCGACCGTCGCGCTACCGCGCCGTCTTTGGCGCAAAACACGCGCGAATAAAGATCCGGACCAACCAGAAACGGCAACCCCACAATCAGCGGGTAGTAGATGAGAAGTTCATACCAGCCAAACTCGGACGAGACCGGGAAGCGCACGTGCTCTGCGGGCAGAGAATCCCAAAGGGCGGTGCCTGTATCCGACGTGCTAGCGGATAGGAGTGCCAGGCACACCACGAGCCCTCCCACGAACAGGACCAACTGCCACGAGTCGGTCCTCACAACGGACAGCTGTCCTCCCCAAAAGGTGTAGAGGATGAATACAGCCGCCACGATGGCCAGGGCAGATCCGTAGCCCACGGAGAACACGCCATCCAACAGGCGGGCACCGGCGACCATCTGGGCCGCGATTATGCCGCACCATGAGACAGCGATCATCAGTGCTGCAGGAACAGCCACTCGGTTCCCGTAGGCCCGGGTCAAGATGTCCGGCAGCGTGTAGACAGCGAGCCCTCTAACTCGCCCGGCCAGGAAGAGGCCAAATGGGATCAGAGCTACGGCACCGGTCAGGGGCCACCAGGCGCCGGTCAAACCACGCGAGTAACCCAGGCTTATTACACCCATGGTCGACGAAGCACCGAAGATCGTGACTAGCAGAGACGCTGAGATCCGTCCGGTTCCGTATTGGCGCTCTGCAACCCAGTACGATTCTCCGGACTGTCGGCGACACCGCCATCCCACGACGAGCATGACCAGCGAGTAACAGATCACAACGGCGAGGTCGATCAGCATCGCCCTAGCCTCTTTGATCGCTTATTGTTAGTGCCGGTCCCATTTAACCCTCGTGTACGCCCCGTGTGATGAAAGTCTACACCGACAGCACGAACTTCGCAGACCTGATGGTCTGGGGTGCCACATGGCGTTTGTACGAGCCCGCGGCGGCGACGCAGGAAATCAGGCGTTTGAACGCGGCCGTATTCGGCGAGAGGCCTGTACAAGAGGCAGAGGTCCAGACGCGGCAGAGGTGGCAGTATTTGCTCGCCTCCGCAAGTAGCCACCGTTCGCAATATGATCTGCTCATCGACCTGAGAAGACAGGGGCAGGCTTTCCCCGACGGCGTTTTGTGCCTTGCCGGGGCGGGAAATGGGCTGCACGGGCTCAGGCAGCGACCGTGGGCGGCGGAAGCGGGAAACATCCACTTGTCAGTCCACTTCGTACCGGACCGGCTGGTCACCGATTCCGGGATACCATTCATGGTATTGGCGGCCGTGTCCGTGGTCGACGCGATCGACTCGGTGTCCGGCCTTACGGAGACGGCTGGCATCAAATGGGTGAACGACATTCTCCTCGACAATGCCAAGGTGGCTGGAGTTCTCGCGTACACCGAAGGTGCCGGCAAATCGGTGGACGCTGCGGTATTAGGCATAGGCCTCAACGTCGAGACAACGCCGACGGTGGCTGGTACACCGTTCGTTCCGCGCGTGGGTGCGATTCGTGATTTTTTGTCAGCGCCGGGCGTTTGTACCCAGGGAGCGGTCTTCGAGGCACTCATCGCTGCCCTCGATCACAACTATCAACTGCTGCTGGACGGCCGCGTCAGTGACTTGATGAACCGTTACAGGGAGCGGTCTGTAGTGGTAGGAAAGGCAGTTACCGTGTGTGTCGACGACGCCTCCTCCCCGCCGGTCATCATCGCCACGGGAAGGGTCGAGGAGATCGGCGACAACCTGGAGCTGTTTGTCGCGGGGCACGACACGCCGGTCACGCGCGGCAGGCTGATCCTGGAATCTGAAGCCTAGTCTCGCTATGGCCTTTCAATATGCCGGCCGTCAGGGTAAAATCCCCGCTGTAGAAAAAAAGCCACCTATCTGACTGCGCCTGCCCCAAAAGTGATATTCAACTCGGGCGCAGATTTGCCGTGTGCGAATAGACTGACCATACACACTCCCACACTCGGGAGAGAGGCTCATGGGAGAACCGAACCTGTTGATGATCTGCGTAGCAGCTTTCTGCGCGGTGTTCCTGTTGTTGGCGTTTCTGGCGTTGGTGATGAAGATCCTCATCAACGTCTTCCCAGAGAAAGTCAAGGACGAGCTTGACGCCGCCATGTTGGCCGCAGTCAG
>JBDGYW010000594.1:0-4521 GCA_039588935.1 Gemmatimonadota bacterium
TGTCGCAATCAGCCACCGTCAGGTGGTTTCGCTGTACAGCTAAGTTGTCGCACGACAATATGATAGGAGCGTTTGCCCACCAGGAAAGTGGTCGCTATCCATCTCGGCGGCATCTGCGACTGCTGCCATATCAGCCGCAAAGATCCGTCCTTCCGCCCAACCGCCCAAGACAGCCCGCCCTCCCGCTCCTCCCGCTCCTCCCGCCTCTAGTCCCCGCTCTCCTCGATGCTTGAATACCACAACAGCCCCGCCGCAAACGCGAGATTTGGCGGCGTGGTGACAGCTATCAACGGGCCGTTGACCTGGTCCATTCCGGGCACCACCTGGAGGACGAAACCCAGGAGCGAAACACCGGCAACGAAAACGGCGGCCAGCCGTCCGGCTCGGACGGACCACTGCACTCGGAATATTAGGAGCGGCGCTAGAAGGATGAGAAGTATTGCCACTGGGTTGAACCAGAACAGATTCTCGTTGCGGTACGAGGTGTCGTGATCTGTGAACATCCACAGCCCCGCGAGCCCCAACCCCGCCACCCCGATCAACGTGTACCAGGTCATTGTGAAGCCGCTGAACACGATGCGAGCTGCACGACCTTCCGTTGCCTTGTGAGCGAGTAGGAGCGCGACGAACGCAAGCGTCAAACCCACACCAAGAAACCGTAGTGTCCAGCTTGGTGGTGCCGCGCTTTCTACGAACTGTGTGCTCTCATACATCGTTTGTTCTGAAAGCACCAGGGGCTGCTCGTTACCGCTTTCGTCGAGCACAACCACATTGCGCAGGTGTTGGCGGAGTTTCAGCGGCAGGAACATCTCGTCCCACGCCGAGAGCTGCCGGTCGACCGGCTGTGCCAAGCCAAGCATCAACCCGGTGTACATCCAGAGGTTGTGGGAGTTGAGACGCTGGGTGTGAAACCTAAACGTGTGTCCCGTCTCCTTGCCCTCGCTCTGATGAAGGATAGCACCGTCGAGTACACGATCCAGCGCGTCCCTGATACGGGTGGAGCAGTTGTCGTGATAGTAGTGGTAACGGTATGAACGGTTCTCCGGACGGTCATTCCATTCCAGAAAGTCTCGTAGCTCCACGCGCTGTGGAGGCGTCAAGGAGAGTTCCTGCACCCACACGGAACGGTTGTCCGCAATGTACCTCTGTAGGTGTCGGGTGGCGTCTTCACCCACCATCTTGTACAGCATCCGTCCTTTCAGAAACCGATATAAGAATCCTTCTTGTTCGAAATCGAAAACGCCGTAATTGTATGCGCGATCTATGTTGTGCGAAGTGTCGGTAATCCAGATGGCGTTGTGGCCATATGGCTCCCATACGTGCTTGCCGGGGCCCATCGTCACCAAGTATACCGAGATCCTTGAGCCGTCGGATTCCTGGGCGCCGAGATCGTTGCCAATTTGTGCAACCGCACCCGGTGGACTCGCGTTCACGAGAAGGAAGACGAGGCTAGCCACGACTTGCATAGCTGACCTGGCAATCGAAAGTCTGTGCATGTGGGTAAGCGTCCGTCCAGGGTCGCGAGAGGTCTTCACTACCATGCCCAGTCCATGTGTTCGATGGGATGACGCAACAACATCTGTACGCGGCCGTCGATGCCGGTTTCGACGGTGTAGATGGCTATTTCATTTCTGACGAACGCGATACGAGTGCCGTCTCTGAACCACACCGGGTGTCGGTCCGAGTTCTCCCCTTGGGTCAGGGCGCGGTCATTCGTACCATCGACGTCAACAAGCCAGACCTCACTCAGGGCTGGAGAGAGCTCACGTACGAACGCGATTTGGCTACCGTCTGGGGAAAATGCCGGTTCGCGTACTGTGAACCGCACTTCGCTATGCTCGAAGATCGACACTGTCTCCGACGTGTCTTCTAGTGATATGAGCACGAGCTCCCAACCCGACGCGAAAGCCAAAGACCTGCCATCGGGCGACCATGAAGGCGCAGATTGGTCCACCGTGCCGGCTGAAGTGTAGGTGACCCGGCCATCTATGTACAAGCCGTCGTTACCCCAGTACGCCAACCTCCCATCGGGGCCGTATGCGGGGTAAGTCTCCGGGCCGGCGCGGTCGAACATCAAGGTCATGTCCGTGCCACTGGCCGAGATCCTGTACATCTTCCACTCTCTTAGGAACTGAGTGTGTTGCCCGAACGCGTAGGTGTGGAACACGAGTGAGGATCCATCGGGTGCCCACGTCAGGTTTCTGATATCCGTTCCCGGCTCGGCGTTGTGGATGATGTTATCGGTACTGTTGGAGAGATTGAGAACGTGAATCGCGCCCGGCTCGGTGTAGGCCAACATACCGTCACCTTCCGCAACCGGACTGCTGGCGTCTTCACACGCAGCCAAGATGCTGCAGGAAACGACTCCGGCCATCAGGGCATACATCGCCACCTTCATGCGGGGCTCCAACGGAACGTCTCTCACACGTCGTGTCCGTGTCTCATCCAGTAACCACGTCCAGTTTCGGGTTCGTCCGCCACCGTCCGCGCGTGAAGTCGGGGAAGTCGATGGGTTGGCCGCGGTTGGCGACCGACATCTCTGACAGTGGTGTCACTGCGCTCAGGGCCGCCGCATCGTACACGTTCATATCTGTGGGGAGACCCTCCTGAAGACACCTTACGAGCCTGTAGTCTTCGAGGTAGTCCATTCCTCCGTGGCCTGCACCGCGCGCTCGCTCACCCTCGGTCTTCCATAGCGGATGATCAAACTCATCGCGATATGAGTCAGCTTCTTCCCATCTGTGTTCCGGACTTCTTCCTTCGATGTACACCCGGTTCGGGTATCCGTGGAACAGGCCCTTGCTGCCCTGTACCATGTTGATGCGACTGTAAGGCCGTGGCAGGTTGCAGTCGTGACCGACCAGTATGGAGCGCCCCATTGCGGTCTGTATGAGGCTTACATTCACGTCCCCGAGCACGTAACTCTCGTTCCGCTGCGGAGCTTCGGGCGGGAAGTGTGCCTTTGCGAAATCCTGAAGTCCACGTGATGGGCTGCTCATGGAAACTAGGTGACTGAATCTGTCTCCGCGGTTGATGTCCATGCAGTTGGCGACCGGTCCCAGCCCATGTGTAGGGTATAGGTTTCCGTTGCGTTGCATCGAGTGCGCCCTGCGCCATAGTCCTTCGTTTGCGTTCTCGAACTTGACACCGCGAAGATCGTGCAGGTAACCGCCGGCGCCGTGCAGAATCTCGCCGAACAATCCCTGTCGTACCATGTTGAAGACCATCATCTCCCAACGTCCGTAGTTGCAGTTCTCCATCATGACGCAGTGCTTCTCAAATCGCTCGGCGTACTCAACCAGCTTCCAGCAATCCTCAATCGTGTATGCTGCCGGCACCTCGGTTGCCGTATGCTTGCCATTCTCCATCGCAGCAGTGCAGACCGGCACGTGCCATTCCCAGGGAGTTGCATTAAAAACGAGGTCGAGCTCTTCCTCCGCACACAGCCGTTCGAAATCGGTCTCGCTTGCTGTGTAACCTGTCGGTCTGGGCTGCCCGGCCTCGACAGCCATCTCCTGCACCCGTGCCACCTTTTCCGGAACGACATCGCAGACTGCCTTGAGTTCCACGCCGTCGATGCGCAGCAGATTCCGGCAGTGAGATGTGCCCTGCAAGCCGACACCCACGAAGCCCACACGCACGACTTCCATGGGTGGTGCCGCAAACAGATCGCTGGGTGCCTGGCCAAGGTTCGGACCCGGAGCTGGAGCACTTGCACCGCGTGCGCATGCGGGTGTGTTGCCAAGCACAGCCGCACCGATTCCGGCGGCGCTCACTTTCAGCATCCTGCGGCGGTCTGGATTGGATGGCGATTTGGGGGCGTTTCCTTTGTTGCTCATGTTATGCTCCACAAGGGTGTCTGAACTTGGGTTTGTCAGGATTTCATACTTCCGCACCGGCTCATGCTCACGACCATCCACGAGTGGGAAGTAGCAGGAATCTAAATGCCTGCCCTCTGTACTCAAACGAGCTTTGATCGAAGCCTTTCCGAGGATGACGTGGTTGACAGCTAAAGAGGTGTCGGCTCGAGCAGTCTCAACGTCAGAGAAACCTTGCGTCGCATCCGTTCTTTGTATGGTCGAGGAATCCCAAATGGGTTCGTGTGGCCGTTTGCGACAGGTGGTGAGTTGCACATATTCACCGTTGATTGTTGCCCCGACTACCTTCCATTTCCGGGTAAACATGATACGAAGAGAACAAGGCCTCATGCTGCGTTGCCTGAGAATGGGCGTTCATCTTCCAACGGCCATGCTAGGATGGCTCGTCATGGTTGCTGCCTGCGAATCGAGATCGGATTCCTCAACGACAATGGTCCAGGGCGAGTCGATACCCGAGCCGGCAATTGCGTGGGATCCTGAGCACTACGTCGCATATCGTGCTGAGGCGCCGATTGTAGTAGATGGAACGCTGGCGGAGGCAGCTTGGCGGGACGTTGAGTGGACCTCCGAGTTTGTTGACATCGAAGGACCATCTCGCGGCGCACCTCGGTTCAGAACCCGAGCCAAGATGCTGTGGGACAGC
>JBDGYW010000595.1:0-4519 GCA_039588935.1 Gemmatimonadota bacterium
ATGGCCACCGTCTACCTCGCCGAGGACCTGAAGCATCACCGCAAGGTGGCCGTCAAGTTGTTTCGTCCTGAACTCGCCGCCGCTCTCGGTGGGTCACACTTCCTCCGTGAAATCGAGATCACCGCAAGCCTCAGCCATCCTCATATCCTGCCGCTGCTCGACTCGGGTGACGCTGGCGGGCTCCTCTTCTATCTCATGCCATATGTGGAGGGCGAATCGCTGCGCCAGAGATTGATTCGCGAGAAGCAACTGTCCGTCGAAGACGCTCTCGAGATTACCCGCGACGTCGCTGACGCGCTCTGCTATGCGCACTCCCTTGGCATCATCCACCGCGACATCAAGCCTGAGAACATCCTCTTCGAGGCGGGGCACGCGGTGGTGAGTGATTTCGGAATCGCACGGGCCCTCACCACAGCCGGCGGTGAGACGCTAACCGAAACCGGGTTTACGTTGGGTACGCCGGCGTACATGAGTCCGGAGCAGACCGCGGGTGACTGCGAAATCGACGGTCGCAGTGACCTCTACTCGCTGGCTTGCGTCGTGTACGAAATGCTTGCTGGCATGCCACCGTTCACAGGCCCGACACCGCAGGCTGTCTTGGCGCGCCATGCGGTGGATCCAGTGCCACCGCTCAGAACCGTCCGTCCGATGGTGCCCGGTACGATTGACACGGCGGTCACACGGGCGTTGGCAAAGGTGCCGGCGGATAGATACCGTACGGCCGGTTCATTCGCGAAGGCGCTGGTAGACGGACCGCCGGCTGTAAAGTCCATCGCCGTGCTCCCGTTTGCGAACATGAGCGCCGATCGGGAGAACGAGTATTTCAGTGACGGGCTTTCCGAAGACCTCATCAATGCGCTGACCAACATCCAGGGCTTTCGGGTGGCTGCCCGCACCTCCGCGTTCTCTTTCAAGGGACAGCAAGTGGACGCTCGTACGATTGGCCAGACTCTCAACGTCAACACCGTCCTAGAGGGTAGCGTCCAAAAGGCGGGCAACAGGTTGCGCATAACTGCCGAGCTAGTGAGCGCTGAAGACGGCTACCATATGTGGTCGGAACAGTACGACCGGGTGATGGCCGACGTGTTCACCATTCAGGACGAGATCACCGGGGCTATCGTCGATTCACTGAAGATCGAGCTTCTCGCCGAAGAGAAGACTGCCGTAGCCAAGAAACACACTGCGAATGTGGATGCATATCATCTGTACCTGAAAGGCCGGTACTACTGGAACAGGGGGAACACAGAAGCGTTCAGGAAGGCCATCGATCAGTTCCACGCAGCGATTCGCGCAGATCCGAGTTATGCACGCGCTTATGCGGGCTTGGCGGACGCATATGCAGGACTTGGAGATGCGGGGCATTCGGCCATTGCTCCGAAGGAGGCGTTTTCGAACGCGAAGAGTGCGGTGCAGCAGGCACTGGAACTCGATGATTCACTCGCAGAAGCTCATACGTCACTGGGACACCTCAGGATGCACGAGTTCGAGTGGCCAGAGGCACAGCGTGAATTCGCTCAGGCCACAATGCTGAATCCCAACTATGCAACCGCATACCATTTCTATGCGTTCTATCATGCGGCATTGGGGCATTCGTGTGAAGCGATCACGACACTCGAGCGCGCGCTCGAGTTGGATCCGGTGTCGCTAGCCATCAACACCGACCTGGGTGTCATCTTCTACTTTGCCCGTCAGTACGACGAGGCCGTTGCGCAGTACCAGAAGGTACTCGATATGGATCCGGGCTTCATCCGCGCCTACATGACGATGGGCTCGGCGTATGCACAGAACGACATGCATGATGAAGCCGTCGCCATGTTCCAAAAGGCAATTGAGCTATCAGGAGACCGATCGAAGGTGGCCGCGCTCGGGCGTGCATACGGGATGGTAGGCAAGAAAGATGAGGCACTGAAGGTCGTCGATGAGTTGAGGGAGCTGTCAAAAGACCGCTATATCACACCTTACGCGACAGTGCTCATCCTTGCGGCCATGGGGGAGATAGATGAGGCGCTCTCGTGGCTGGAAGACGCTTTTGCGGAGCGTGTCAGCGATCTCATCTACCTCAGAGTTGATCCCTTCCTCGATAACCTACGTTCGGATCCGCGCTTCAATGCTCTGCTGGAAAAGGTCGGCTTAGCGTAGCTCCTGTGTGGCCGCTCAATTCCTGCGGCGAGGTGCCAATGGTGTGCCAGACGTATTGTCAACTTGAGCCGTTGCCAGCCAGACTTCGCGGTTGAAGACGAATACGAATGGCTGTCATGGCTACCGGTACTGTCAACTTGCGCTATTTCTTGCCCACTTGGACGTCTCGCCCACGCAACAAACGCCCGAATTACGGTGCTTTCCGCACCTACGAATCGCCCGCCTCGCCGTGAATTTCGCTCAAGTTGACAATGCGCGCGTGTCTACTCACTCTGGACGTCTCCCCTAAACAGGCGTATTCATACCAATTGAGTTCGGTGCCGAGGAGGCAGCTTGTGGCTGACTTACTGGACCGATTGAAGACTGCGCCGGGGATGCTCCTCCCGGTTCTCCTCCTTCCTGGGCACCTCTTCGCTCAGCAAGATGTTGGTGCGACACAAGGACACGTCCCTCTTGCTCCGATGGAGATAAGCCGCATCAACGGGCCGGTGGAACTCGACGGATTGAGCGCCGAACCGGCCTGGGATGGTATCGAGCCGTTTCCGATGGTCATGCACATGCCGAATTTCGGCAGTGAACCGTCGGAAAGGACAGAGATACTCGTTGCCTTCAACGAAGATTATCTCTACGTGGCGGGTCGTCTCTACGACAGTGAACCTTCTCTGATACAATCCCCTTCGAAGAAACGTGATCAGACGGGGCTCACGAACGATTGGTTCGGCATCGTCCTCGACACCTTCAATTGGGCATAGACGTTCGACGGTGAGACGAACGCCGACCCGGCGTCGCTGGACGCGGCGCGGATATTCGTCGACTGGGAACGGCGAACGACGAAAGGTCTCGGCTACGGTGTGACGTATTCTCGTGCAGCACCTGACTACGATCCCCAGCTGGGGTACGAGCAACGTGAGGATTTCACCCGGTACGCAGGCAGCGCGACATACGGATGGTTGCCGGGACACGAGTCGAGCGTTCTCAGACACCTTCTGGCTGCCCAAGGATTTATGGTGGTGAACAACGGGGATAGGGAGATCGAGTCGGCCGAGATCGGACCCGCATACACGCTCCACACGAAGTCAGATACCTACCTCGAGTTTGGCCCCAAGCTCTTCTACGAGAACGTGTCGGACATCTTCTCCTTCTCGGAAAACGTCGATGTGCCACGAGGCCGATACACCTTCTACGGTTTGTCAGGTCTTTTGAGAACGCCCAGAGCAAATCTCCTCTGGAGCAATACGAGCATCGAAGCCGGTTCTTTCTACGACGGCCGGCGTTATTCCATAGGGACTACTCCCAGCTGGAGCGTATCCAAAAGCCTGGAATTGAGCGGCACCGTGAGATTCAACTGGATTTCCTTTCCCGATCGTGGCCAGGAATACAACACCAGACTCGCCAGCCGGCGCACCCTGCTGCTGAAATACACCTACACGTTCAACATGAGTTGAAGGGGCGGAAGAGGTGATGGTTGCGAATCGAAAATGCTACACTTCCTGCTCAACTGCTCCCCACTCTGGACCTTACCCTGCATCGGGCGTATTCATAACTGTTCAGTTCGGTACCGAGGACGCAGCTTGTGGCTGACACACTGGACCGATTGAAGACTGCTTTGTCCGACCCGGTACGCCATCGGGCGCGAGTTGCGCGCTGGCGGTACGGCTGCCTTTCCCCCATCCCGATTCCGGAGAATGTCGCGGTGAGCGGTTCGACACCCTTCACGCACCGCGACCCATTCACCCCGAGATCCGCTAGGAGGATCCAACCATGAGACACAGAGAGCTCACCAGAAGAGACTTTGTGAAGACGACTACGGGGGTGGTGGTTGGGACTGCGGCGGGAGGTCTGAGCCTCGGCGGGTTTGGGTCTCGTGCCGCTGCGGAGGAGACGGTTGTAAGCGTCGTCAAGATCAGGAACGACAGAGTCGCTTTCGCGGTGGAGGAAGCGATCGACCTGCTAGGGGGCATCGAGACGGTGGCTAGGGACAAAGAGCGGATTATGCTCAAGCCGAACCTGGTGGCCGAAAACCCCGATATCACGACCAAACCCACCGTAGTGAGAACGCTGGCGGAGTTGATGCAGAGGTCCGGGAAAGAGGTCCTCATCGGCGAAGGCTCCGCAGCGGGAACCGGGTTCAACTTCAGAGACGGAGTGATATACCGAACGAGGAACCGCGATATACTCGACGGTATGCAGCAGTACGTGTATGACACGCTGGGCTATACCGATCTCGCCAGATCGATTGGGACTCCGTTGCTCAACCTGCATTCCGGTGAATTGACTGATGTCGAGGTGCCGAACGGGCTCGCGTTCGACACCGTCAAGATTCATAACTCGCTGACGGAGATCGATCTGCTCTGCTCGGTACCTATGATGAAAACGCACG
>JBDGYW010000596.1:0-4502 GCA_039588935.1 Gemmatimonadota bacterium
CGACGGTGACTCTCCCGCTCATCATGTATCTGGTCACCAAGAGGAATCCGTACCGTCATTACAAGGGAATGCCGTCGGCTCTGGTGACCGCCTTTTCGACTTGTTCGACGATTGTAACGCTTCCGCTCACGATGGAGGCGGTAACGGGCAACTCGAAAGTGTCCGAGAAAATTTCCTCGTTCGTGTTGCCAATTGGTGCAACGGTGAATATGGACGGTACCGCTCTCTACGAATGTGTTGCAGTGATATTCATCGCACAGGTGTACGGAATCGCGCTGTCGATAGACCAGCAGCTGGTGATAGTGTTCACGGCGCTGCTGGCCTCGATAGGAGCAGCAAGCGTACCGATGTCCGGGCTCGTGATGATGTCGATAATCCTCGGAGCGGTCGGTCTGCCGCTCGAGGGTGTTGTCATCATTCTCGCCGTGGACAGGGTGCTTGACATGTTCCGCACCATGGTCAACGTGCTGAGCGATTCCTGCGGTGCTGTCGTCGTAGCGAGACTGGATGGTGAGGATGTGTTGTGGAGCGGGGAGCGGGCGACACGATGAATTGAAAATGTTGGCGCCCCCGTAAAGGCCTATTTGAGATTTGGTGTTGGGGCTTGCGAAAGGTGCAGGTGTCAAGACACCTTTACAGATTCATACGAGTGGTATTGAGAAGTTCTCTGCACACTCCTTCACCGTAGACGTTGAGGCAAACGCGTTGCTGTTCCAGAGTAGAGAGCGACCATGACCACGTTTCACCGTAATGTGGGCTCTGAACTTCTCCTCAGCGCCTGCGAGGTAACACCGGCCTGCGAGTCCACTCAGGCAAGAAGAAGGTTTGGCGCGGTTGTTTCGCCCTATCTATATGAACGCCAACGACTTGACTGCACCGCAAACAAAATTGACCAGGAATTGACCGGGATTCACCATCTTCGGCGTCGATTCTTCTGAAGAGTTTTAGAAAATGGACCGGAGCCGGCTGAGAAGCGGCTCTGTCGGGCTGGCACCTGTATATCCCTGGATGTGGGATATGCAACACTATTCACTGTTCTTGGAGGACGTGTTATGAGACTCACACTTGGCCGATGGTTGGCAGGCCTCATGGTTGCATTAGTGGCCGTTGCGTGCAATGAGACGCCGGTTGACATACCGGGGGCTGCGTCGATCGTTCTGTCCACCAATGCCATCACGCTTGCGATTGGTGAATCCGAATCCGTTGACGCCCAAGTAATCGATGGCGCCGGTGAAGTTGTCAGCAATGCCGACTTGGTGTGGAGTTCGGACAATTCCCGTGTCGTCCAAGTCAGCGGAAGCGGTGGCAGTCTGGAGGGTGTCGGGGCAGGTACAGCAAATGTGACCGTGACTCATGGTTCCTTGACGGGAACAATTGTAGTCACAGTAGTTGGTGCGTCCAGCCTGGAGATATTCCCGCCGGTAGTCGAACTCGTGGCTACCGGTAGCAGCCAGGAACTCACAGTCCGGGCCTTTGGACCAAACGGAGAGGAGCTGGCAGTTGGTTACAGCACTACCACCGCCGGGAACGTGGTCCGCTGGCATAGCCTGGACCAATCGATCGCGAGAGTCGGTGCTGAGGGCGCTACGGAGTTCGTCTATGCGGTCAACGTCGGGGGAACGTTCGTGGTGGCCAGTGCGATGGGCGCCGCTGACACCATCCCCGTGGTCGTGGTGGCCGACGATCGTGGCCTCGTGACAGTGATCGATATTCTGAGCGACACCGTCAGCATGGACGTGGCTACCGCCGACTGGCCCGGTGAAGCAACAGTGATGATCACCGCTCTAGATGGCGACGGCGATGAAAGGTGCGACGCAACAGTCAGTCCCATTCACATTCGCTATGACGATGCGGTTGTGGCGGATGCCGATGTCACCAGCGATTGCACCCTGGAAATCGAGCCTGGCATGGAGGGAGGATCCTGGCTGTATCTCGAGAACACCAGGGCCTCGGACAGCATTTGGGTTGAGGTTTCTGATCTCCAGATCGAACAGCATTCCGGCTGGAACGAGGAAGACGATCAGGACGTGGAAGTGGGTGGTGTTGGGACCTACTCCATCACGCTGCAGGACAGAGACGGCAATGCCGTGCCGGGTGTGAGGATCAATTTCAACGTCCAATATGGGTCTTTGGCTGTACCCGCAGCTGCGGCGGGTATAGCGGCGGCAGGCGGTGCACAGATTACGACGGACGAAAATGGGCAAGCCGCTGTGGAATGGACGTATCCGACGGAAGCAAGCCCGAACGGCAGCGAGCACGAAATCACGTTCACAGCGGAACTTCCCGGTGGTGGCTTTTTCGATGAAGAGGATCTCGATGTGGAGGTCCATCCCGGCCCGGCCGCCACCATCCTATTTATGGCGGATTTCGTCTGGCCCACAGATGACAACCCAGATGAAGTTGACGGTGAGATAGAACTCCCAGACGGCACTTCAATCACTATGCCGCTTGGAGAAACCGCAACGGTGTGGGTGCAGTCATACGACAGTTACGGCAACCAGCGCAATACCGACGTCATCTTCAGCCCGAGCGACCCAACACTGATCGAAGATGAATATGATGACGGTTACATGGAGTATACCTATGCCGTGCCCGAGGATATCGGCGAGTATACGCTCGGAGCGGAAGAAGGCGCTGCGTCCGCTACTCTCACCATTGAGGTGGTCGCGCCCGGGGCCAAAGCGGTGATGCAGTATGGAGCAGCCAATACCACGTCCAACTTCTTTGCTTACCAGCGGATGTACGTAGGATGGCCCCAACTTTCCACATCTGTTGGTAGTGCTGCGAGTGACGTCAATGTCTACGACGGCTTATCAGGAAGGGCCGTCTTCCCGAACTTCACGCAAGACGATGAAAAAGTCGGTTTTCTTTGGGAGCAAACAGGCTATGGTGGTATGTGGAACGTGGCCTTGGTGGACGCCGATGGAGATGATGCCGCCGCTCCGGTAGGTATCCTGGACGACGATCACAGGAGCAATGAACCCTGGGGTTATCCTGTCTGGGTAGCCCAAACTGGCACCGAAGGGAAGCTCGTGTTCCTGTCGGACCGCGACACCGACAAAATCGCGGCTGTCGAACAAATGTGGGATCTCTACATTTGGGATCCGGATGCTGGCACAGCTGAGAAGCTCACCGCCACCGCTGCGGACGACAATCGCGTTTATCGGGGTCTATCACTGTCGGCCGACGAAGACAAAGTGCTCGTCGTCATGCGCTACCACACAGATGCCGGTGGTGATCCCGTGTACTCCCAGGTTATCGAGGTCGCATTGTCCGATGGGCAGGCCACAACGCTCACGAGCAACACGAGCGCCGACGTGAATTATGCCTACGCCACATATTCGCCGGACAACTCGCTCATCTACGTTGATGCCGAAAACCAGAGTGGGGGTGAGACTAATCTGTACGAATTCAACCCCACGACAGGGGCATTCCGTTTGTTGCGAGACGACAACGCCAGTAACAATTGGATCCCAGATTGGGGCTGGACGAGCTGGTATGGCGTAACGTTCGATCCAGATGATCCGAACGTGATGACGTATACGCAAGGAAACGGAAACCTGTACAACTTCTTCGTGGATATGGATGATCCACAGAATTATTTCACGACCGGGCGTTACTACGTGAAGACCATGTCGTGGTCCCGGCGCTAATATCAGCTTCTCCGCATTTCAGTGGGGCGGGGGTTTCCCCCGCCCCCGGGGAGAGTTGCCTCAATTGACTCGATCGCTGTGGGAGGCTGAATGAAATACCTCATTTGCGCGTTTGTGTTGCTCTTGGGAACTGCCGGGTTTGCGTCCGCGCAGACGGCCCCCGAGACGCAACAAACGCAATCAGCTTGGAGCATAAATGCGATGGTGGGTACGTTTGCGCCGACACTATCGCTTATACCAATTGCGGATGGGCGCAACGCAAGCGTTGAATTGGAATCGTCGACCGCATTTGCCGCGGAACTGGCTTTTCGGCTCGAGAGTTTGATCGGAGATTGGATCTCGGTCTACGGCGGCATGACGCACATTCGGTCACGCATGAATCACAGCTCGGCTCTGGAACTGGACGGGCCATGGAGGCCGTCCTCACCAGTGAACGTGTTCACGCCAACCGGAGGTTTCTTCCTACAGCGTTCGGTTGGCCTGCTAATCGAGCCGAGATTGCGACTCGGGGCCGGCGTGAAGTTCTACGAATTCAATATTCTCGAGGTGGAGAACGGCGTGCAGGACTTTACTGGCGACATAGGACTCGCGTTCGTATCATCCGGTGGACCAGTTGCGTTCGTGGCAGAGGCTCGCTGGATGCCCAGTGCTTTTGATCCGGCCTACTTGCCGATCCGGACACTGAGTGCTGACAAGCCATTCCAGAACGATTGGACCTTCATGCTGGGATTCGGGTTCAGCTTGTAGTTCACTGGGAATCTACGATGAGACAACTGCGCCGCGCCGCCGCGGAGTTCTCCAGGTGGCGTGGCGTATTTGTCGATTGCGCGACGGTGGCGCGTCAAAGCA
>JBDGYW010000597.1:0-5907 GCA_039588935.1 Gemmatimonadota bacterium
CCTGTTCCGCAAGCTGCGCCAGCACAACGTCGCATCGAAGCGTCGCCGGGCCCCGGACCGCGAACCGCAGAATTAGAGAGTCTCCCCCCTCTAAAGTCTCACGATTAAGTCTCAGATAAGTCTCAATTGAGACTCAACGCGACTAAAGACATTAAAATCTGGTATTTACGAATCGTCTCAATAAGACGCCGGACTGACAGTTTTGAGACAAGGCGTAAGTACTCTCGTTTCAGATAATTAACATCCTGCCGGGAGCGTTGGCAGTCTCAACACCAGGCCACCGACCAATCCGGCCATCGTCGGGTCGGCACGATTTCAATTCCGTACGCGTATTATTTTCAATAATTTACGACAGCGCCAGGAATCCAGATCACAGATCTGGCATCCCGGTTGCTCTTCTCAATGTTCGAGTTCGGCAGTGAACAAGGGGGATACAGGGAGGGTTGGACAATGAAGAAAATGACTCGAATCGCGGCGGCTCTGATGGTGGTGGCAGCTCTGGCGTTTGCTCCTTCCCTGGCGATGGCGGCTCCAGGCGCGCCTGGTAAGCCGGCCGGCGGCTTCAGCTTCCTCAACAGCGTTCTCAGCCTGTTCGGCCTCGGCACCCCGGATGGGGCGATCTGGGGCGGAAAAGGCGGCCGTGGCGGCACCACCCCCGACGGCGCTATCTGGGGCGGAAAAGGCGGCCGTGGCAGCACCACTCCCGACGGCGCTATCTGGGGCGGAAAAGGCGGCCGTGGCGGCACCACTCCCGACGGCGCGATCTGGGGCGGAAAAGGCTCCACCAATTCCACCGAGGGAGCCATCTGGGGTTAGATGAGTTCCCCATCATTAGGCCTTTTCACCAAGTTAGCAAATCTCACCAGGTTCACAGAGGGGCCCGACATTGGGCCCCTCTAACTCTATGAATACAGAAACCTTGCCGGGAAACCCTGCCGTCCCCTACATTGGGGCTTATGGCCAGGGATCCACATCTTCCTCTATACCGGATTCTCAGCCGTCTTGGTCGCGGCTCCTTCGCTGACGTTTTCCTCGCGGAGAACGTCATCAAAGGCGATCTGTGTGCGGTCAAGATCTTCAGGAAACTCGAATCGGGGTCTGGCACCCCCATCAACCACACGCGCCACATCCAGTACCGCACCGAGCTCCAGGTCCTTAGTCGAGTCACGCATCCAAATCTCGTTCGCCTACATGATGCGGGCCGTTCTCCCGAATCTGGTGAGCCGTTTCTTGTTCTCGATGTCGTGAAGGGTGAGGACTTCGTCACAGCTTCGAGAGATGTATCGAGGGCGCATTTCCTTGAGCTCATAGCTCAACTCTGTCGTGTTCTAGACCATCTGCATAGGAAGAACATCTTTCATGGAGATCTTAAGCCCCACAATGTGCTGGTCGTCAAAGACTCTAATGCTCCCTCATCAACCCCAGTCATTAAGCTGATCGATCTAGGAAGTGCGAGCGTCGGAACGCGTGCAACGGGCCATCCGACCCAAGGTAGTCCGTTCTACATGGCGCCAGAAGTTATTCAGGGCTATCCGCATTCAAGCTCATCTGATCTCTATGCTATTGGAGCGATCCTCTTCGAATGTTTAGAGGGAATTCCCCCACACCGGGGACGGTCGACTGGCGAGGTCCTGCAGGCCCAACTCCGAGAAAGTAAGCTGGTCCTGCAAGATCGCGCGCTCGTCGAATTGCATCCACTGATTCTTCAGTTGCTAGAGAAGAACCCAGCGAAACGTCCATCATCCGCACTTGAACTCATCAATCAGTTGAATCGTATCGCGGGGACACACAGGCGATTCACGCTTCATACAGCGGACACGCTGGCAAGTAGTCTTGAGAATCTCCCGCTCGTAGAGCGGGAGGAGGCGATTGAGCGAATGCATCACCATGTCGAACAGTTGGTTCAGGAACTCAATCCTCTCTCGATCCGTTCGGTTGTCCTTAGAGCCCCTATAGGATTCGGAAAAACAAGACTCCTTGAAGAAATCATCCTCGCAGCACGCTTACGAGGGGTAGACACAATTTCGATCCGCGACAGCAGCTCCAAAGAGGTCATGAAAACGCTTGAACTGATTTCAAGTTCTAGAAACTCCTTTGAGCTGTCACCTCCTGCAGTTATAGCAGTAGACGAGCCCACGATCAGCGCTTCTGCACTTCGAGCCATGGCGCATCAAGCATCATGTCGCAATCCGCGCCCCCTCCTCATCATTTCCACACATGACTCATGCTCACCTTCAGAAAAGGCCATCGGCTGCGATGCCTTTGAAATCGAGAACCTCAAGCCAATTACGACCAAGGGGATCTATTACACTCTTGGCAAACTATTTGCCCCAGAGCAGATCATCTACGAATCCTGCATGAGGCTCCAAGAGCTCTCAGGCGGCAATCCAAGACTCACTTGGGACTTAGTCAAGCATTCTTTGGACAGGTCAGATCTAGGGAATCTGCATCCGCTCCCACTAGATTTCTATCACTCATCTGCTGTCCCTCTTCCCAAATCAATCCAGGCAACCGTTGAGCATTTGATGGAGACAATCCTTCCAACCCACCTCACTATGATGAGCTTCCTTGCCGCATCAGATACGCCACTCTCTGTAGCTGATCTGGCCCACCTCACTAGTCAGTCTTTGGATTCAACGTTATCGCAATGCATCACTATGAATGACGTCGGACTCCTTCGGAAAGTTACCTTCAAGAACACTTCAAGGTTTGAGATCCAAGGGCGCTTGGTCCGCGAGAAGCTGCTCGCCCATCTCGACGTCGACGCACAACGCCAACTTCATGACACGCTCGGCCGCTGGCATATGCAGAAACCTGGGCGACGGGAGGCCGCGGCACTGGCCGCTCCGCACTTTGTAGCGGCCGGTCTGCGCGATAAGGCTTTTCACGCCTACATAGCCGCCGCGGACGTTGCATCAATGGCCCACGATGACCTACAGGCAGTGGACATGTGTGAGCGGGCACTCCAACTGTGCCCGTCCGAGACCAGTAGCTATGTTGAGCTTGTATTGAGGCTCTCGCAGTCGCTTTCGCGAGTTGGGAGAGCCACTGAAGCTTGGACTTTGTTGGGGCAGCCCCGCCTGGCGAGTGATTTGCCTATACCCATTCGCATTAAGGTACTTACTCGAAAGGCACTATGTGCGGGAAGGCAAGGTCGTTTTTCCGTTATGAGGAACACATCATACGACGCCTTGCAGTTGGCGCACGACCACGCACTCAAGAAGGAATCGATCGATCCACTACGACTCTTCGGATCAGCACTCTGCTGGCTGGAGCAGTGGGAGAAGGGCAAGCGCGCACTGTTTCGTGCTGCATATCTAGCTAGACGCTATCAACTGCGTGAGGTCGCAGCAGAGACACTGCTGACTGTTGCACTCGCACAGTGGCGGGCTGGCGAGTACCGCCTTGCCCTGAACTACGAACGCCGGCGTTTTCGCCTCCTCCCCCATTCCTGCCAGCCTTGGCCAAGAGCGACGGCACGGTCCAACATTGGTATTCTCCTTGCCGATCTGGGCCAATATCGCTCTGCTCGAAGCCACCATCGAGAATCACTACAGCTCTCCCGTCGCTTTTCACTCCTGCCACACCTAGCTGCGACCCATGTCAATATCGGAGAAACCCATCGGTCACAGGGATCTTGGGCCAGGGCACTGCGTGAGTATGACAAGGCGCTAGATGTGATTGGTGATGCGGGCTTGGAACACACGTCCCCTGTCGCTCACGCGAATGCTTCACACGTCCTAGTCAGAACTGGGTACATTCAGGAATCAATCGACCGGCTCAGGCACAACTTGAGCCGATTCTCTGCCTCGGGTGTCCGTCAAGTTGCATGCATGACACTTCTAGGGTGGGGTTACGTCCTACACGCCGCTGGCCGGTTCCGACTCGCCCATAAGGTAGCCGCCCACGCGTGTGAGATCGCCGAGCGCGTGCAATTGTGGAACATGATGCTGGAATGCAAAACGCTCATGGCAATTGCACTCACGGGCTGGGGAAGAGCCAGCTTGGCGAAATCCCTGATACAGGATGCCATTCGGCAATTCGCTGATCGCTCTCCATTCGATTCCCAGCTAGCGGCGCGGATCAGACTGGCGGAAATCGAGCACCGGCTAGGATGCTCAGCCGAGGTGACACTGACCACGCTTGAGCCGATCCTCGAGCTGGGCCGTAAACGGCTAATGCGCTGGCACGTAGCGCGGGTACTGATGTTGGGGGCGCAGGCCCACCTTGCGTCGGGACGCGGTGATGAGGCGGAACGTGATCTTCTCGAGGTTCTGGAGAGTGCCCGCGGCGCATCGGACCGCTCGATCGCCTGGCGTGCGGCCCACCTCCTCGGGCGCGTGCATGAGCAGGCACTTCGATATGAGCGAGCGCTCGCATCGTATCGTGAGAGCGCGTTGACGATTCATGAGATTGAGATGAACCTGGAAGATGAGAGATATCAGCTCGCCTTTGCCCGGCAGCCCGAAGTCATCGAGGCCAGGGAGAACTACCAGATCGTGCAAGGCAGGATATCACCGTGCTTCACCGTAGCGAGCAGGTATCGCGGAAGATGCTCGCTTCGTTGAGCGCCATCGGCCAGACTCTCTCGTCGATCCTGGAGCTTGATTCACTTCTCGAACGCCTGCTCGATCTGGCAATTGAAAACGTCGGTGCGGAGCGTGGGGTAGTGTTCTTGGCCGACCCATCAACCGGAGAAATGCATCCTGCCTGCGCTCGTGGTGCAGATGGGGACAAACTCGATGAAATCACCACCTACAGCCGTTCCGTCATCAGGCGCGCCGCGAACGGGGAGGCTCTGGTGACTCTTGACGTCGGAAAGGACCCTTCCCTGTCGGGGTACGAGAGCCTCATTTTGCACTCCATCAAGTCTATCCTCTGCGTTCCCATGCGGGCGCAGGGGGTGGTTGTCGGAGTCATCTATCTCGATACCCAACGTGCGGCCCAGCTGTTCACCGACAAGGAGCGCGCATTCGTTGAGTCATTTGCCAGTCAGGCCGCAATCGCCATCGAGAATGCCCGGGTGTTCGGCCGCATGCGGGAAGACAACCTGCGACTGCGAAGGGAATCCCGACAACGATTCGGCGACCTGATCGGAACCAGCCCCGCCATGCGCCGCCTGAAAGATCTAATCTCCAGCGTCCTTGGCAACGACTGCAACGTCCTGATCTCCGGTGAGAGTGGGACGGGCAAGGAGTTGGTGGCCCGTGCAATCCATCATCATGGTCAACGCCAGGGAAGGCCGTTTCTGGCTATCGATTGCGGAGCTCTGCCGGAAAACCTTCTCGAGGCGGAGTTGTTCGGCCACGCACGCGGTGCTTTCACCGGAGCCGACCGGGAGCGAATAGGACTGTTCGAGGCAGCGGACGGGGGCACCTTATTCCTGGATGAGATCACCAACACATCGCTTCCCCTCCAGGCAAGGCTGTTGCGCGTCCTGCAGGAGCGCGAGGTCAGAAGGCTCGGCGAGAACTCGCCTCGGCGAGTCGATGTGCGGATCATCGCGGCAACCAACGCCGACCTCACAAACCTGATGCAGCAGGGGCAATTCCGGCGCGACCTCTATTACCGCCTTAATGTAATGAGCATCGAAGTACCGCCGCTTCGCCAGCGACGTGAGGACATCTCGCTGCTTGTGCACCATTTTCTTCATTCCCGCACCGCCGAGGGCCGTCCGAGCTTGCGAATCTCACCGGAAGCGCTGGCAGCCTTGAGTCGATACGACTGGCCCGGCAACGTACGGGAGCTCGAGAACACCGTCGAGCGATTGGCAATCCTCTGCCCGGAGAACGTCGTCCGCAAAGACGATCTCCCGGCTGCCAGTCATGGTCCAATCAGCGCCCCCGAATCATCTCCCGTCATGGGCGAGTCGTCGAAGAGCGGTGAACAGATGATGATCGAGGAGGC
>JBDGYW010000598.1:0-4482 GCA_039588935.1 Gemmatimonadota bacterium
TGTTCGCTTCGCGGTCCCCCTGGTTACTTGCAGATACAACGCCTGGCTATAGCCGTCCAAGTTGTTCCGGCTCATGAGCTCCTCGCCCACTGTACTCAACCCGTCGACGTCAGCTCCCTCAATCCGCAAAGCCCTCAAGCCGTTTGCCATCCGGTGGAGGTGGTCTTCTATCCGAAAAAGGCGACCGCCGTACGTGAGTGTCACATCATACACCCCGTCTCCGAAAAGAAACCCTCTGTCGTCGGGGGATACGTGTGCTTGGTCCTTAGGAAGGAACTCTCCGTTGAAATAGACGATCGCATTCATACTAGACACTCGTTGTGGAGTTGCCCCGTACGCCGGGGTGGCATCCGTGTCAACACTCAGGTCGCGCAAGACAGCCAACGCTGCACCCGAATATAATGCCAGTGTACTGCCCGGCCCGGGTGGGAACAGGCAAAGTTGTCAAACAACTTCACGCTTGGTTAGTGTCGCGTTTGGCTACCGTTGTCTGTTCCCAAGCCGTATTGGCCTCGAGCCGAAAGTGAGCTCTTCTGCTTGTTTTACCTGCGGGACGATTGTCTCAACGGGGGTGCGTCAACGTGCACGACCGTTCGTTCCCATGCCCTCGTCGTACTTGCCCCAGTGTTGTCGAGTGCCGTCAACGAGAGGTGGTTGTCGACATTTGTCGACAGCGGAACGGTCACAGTGAATAGCCCGTGCAGGGTCGCAGTATCCACTGCCGTGATTGCGCCCCCGGTTACCGAGATCACAGTGATCGCATCTTGGAGTTGCGGGGTACGTTCGATATAACCACTGATGCCCAGTTGTTCGTCCGATGTTGTGTCAGGTATTGGTGAGTTGACGACGACGTAGATGACCGGGTCTCCACCTGTAAGGCACGTGGCGCCTATCAGTAGACACGCGGTAGCACAGACCGCCATGAATTTCTTCAACATCTTCTTGTTCCGTCCTTACGTTTCGAGCGAGTTGTACGAACCATTCGTGTCTCTACCGCCGGTGCGATCGAACGGTTCCCATCAGTAGCGATCGCATCGATTCAGAGCAGCAGCCAGACGACGAGTGTGATGACCGCGATGGACAGTATGTTGAGGCCCACGCCTGCCTTTGCCATATCCTTTGAGCGGATAGCGCGGGAGCCGAACACAATCGCATTCGGCGGAGTCGCGACCGGCAGCATGAATGCCATCGACGCGGCTAGCGCAGCCGCGGCCATGAGGGGCAAGGCAGCCAGTTCGAGACCCTGCGCTACACCGACCATCAGGGGCATGCCTAGCGCCGCGGTGGCGGTGTTGCTGGTGAGTTCCGTCAGGAACACGAACACCGCGGCCGTTGTGAGGATTACCACCGGTATAGGTACGCCCTGCATGGATGCAAGCCGGCCCCCTACCCAGTCGCTGAGGCCACTTGACTGAAACGCGCCCGCGAGTGCCAGGCCACCGCCGAAGAGCAACAGGATACCCCATGGAATACGGCGAGCCGTGTTCCAGTCGAGTGCTGTGGGGAATCGAGCGCGAGGCAATGGAACGGCGAACAGCAGCAAGGCGGCGGCTATGGCAATCGCCGGGTCCGACAGCCCAGGCACTAAATCTGACAATCCCGGGACTCGTAGATCGCCGATCGTCTTTGGTGCCCTGAGCACCCACGCCAACGCGGCACACGCGAAAACCGCGAGCACGAATCGTTCGCCGCCGGAAAGGGCGCCAAACTCGGACTGCTCTCGGTCGAGGGTTGATTTCAGCCCGGGTACTTCGCCCCGAACTCTGAAGAGAATGACCAGCAGTAACCAGCAGCACGCCAGCATGGGAATCGAAATCGACAGGCCAACAACCATCCAACCGGCGAAACTGATCTCGTGCCCGATCAACTCCGAAGCAGCACCCGCGAGAATGGCATTCGGTGGCGTCCCGATCAATGTCGCTACGCCACCGATGGAGCATGCGTATGCAATGCCCAGCATGAGAGCGGTGGGGAATCCGGCCGAATGCGCGGCGGTTTGCCCTTCGATTTCGTCGGTCGCCGCATCGGTCGTACCGCCCGCCCGCCCGCTTGTCCGTCCGCCTATCAGCGCCATCGCGATCGGCAACATCATCACCGCTGTGGCGGTGTTCGAAATCCACATACTTGCCGCGGCTGAGGCGATCATGAAGGCGAGCACCACACGTGGTGCGTCGGTGCCCACCTTGCGCACGGTAGCCACGGCGAACCGGCGGTGCAGGTCCCACCGCTCCAGTGTGACGGCGAGCAGGAAGCCGCCCAAGAAGAGAAAGATTATCGGATCGGCGTAGGAGGCAGTGACCTCTCTGATCGTGCGCGTGCCCACCAGTGGGAGAAACACGACTGGAAGCAAAGCAGTGGCCTCCAGCGGGATCACACCGGTGAGCCACCATGTCGCCATCCACGCGGCGAGGCCTGCCACCCGCCATGCCGGTTCAGTGAGACCGCCGATGGGATGTAGTACCAACGTCGTAACAAGCAATAGCGGGCCCAGCGCGAGTACGAAGCGGCGGGTCATTGGCTTGGGATCTTGTTTCGGTGGTCGTGCATGTTGGTTTCTAAGGTAGCTTCGAAGGACGGGGGGAGTACAGCGGCATGGGTTGCAGGGAGAGCAGATGCCGCAAATGCCGCACATCCCCACGGATTCCGATTTCCTCTTAACATTGTACGCCATGCCACGTCCAACAAAGTGTGTCGATGCCTGAGCCTCGAGCCAAGCCAACAGATTCGGAGCTGATCTTGGCGTGGGGGACAGGGGATGAAGCGGCGGCTACGGAACTGGTGAGGCGGCACGCCAGGGCTGTGGCGCGTTATCTGAGCGCGGCCGGTGGTGGAGACGATGTCGATGATTTGGTGCAGGAGGCGTTCTACCGCGCATTCAGGAGATTGGATGGGTTTCGTGGAACGGCCAGTTTTCGGACATGGGTCATGACGATCGGATCAAACGCCTTGAAGGATCTGAGACGCCGAGAGGCTCGGCGTCCTGCATTGGCGTTGGCTGAGCGTGACGTCGTGGATGAGGGTGCCAATCCTCACGCGAACACTGTGGTCCGTGACATGGAAAGCCGGTTGCAGCGGGAGGTCGAGAGGCTTCCACAAAAGCAGCGTGATGTTTTTCTGCTGCGCGCACAGCAGGGGACGGGCTACTCAGAGATTGCCGAGGTGTTGGGCACATCGGCTGGAGCGGCCAGAGTGCACTACCACCAAGCGGTCAAGCGCCTGAAGAAGGCGTTGGGCTAGAATCGCGGAGCGAGCGGGAATGAGCCTGAACGATCAGCAGCTAGAAGAACTCGCCAAGCGTCTTGGAGCTTCGGCAGGTATGCGCCTCGATCTCGGCCAGACCGCCAGTGCTGTTGTCGAGCGGTTGAAGAGCGAGCCCGAAACGGTTGTATGGTGGCGGCGACAGATGCCCGTGTTCGGTGCGGTGGCTGCCGCAGCCGTGATGGTTCTGGCGATCGGCATACTGGCACACGACAGTGAAAACAAGAGCAGCATGGAACTGGATCTTGTGCTCACGCCCGTGGAGTTGCAGGCTCTGTCCATCGATGAACTCAAAGAGGTGTTTGACTCGCTCTCGTTCGAAGCGCCAGTCTACGAGCTTGCTGTGGCGAGTCTCGACGATATGAGTATTGGACAGCTCGAGGAGTTGCTCCAGACGATGATGGAGGATTGATGCGTACTCTGTTCTTGGCACTACTCGCGGTTGTTGTGCTCTGTGGTTCTGTAAGTGCGCAGGAGCAAACCGCGCGACAAAGGCGGCAGCTCCTACAACTGGTGGTTGAGCGCTTGTTGCAGAACGGTCGCGTTCAGGCAGGTCTCACTGACGACCAGTTCGAGCGGTACCGAGAGATTGCGCGTCGCTCCATAGCAGGTCGAAACGAGATCCAACGCCGCGAACGTGCCCTGTGGAGAGCGCTGGAGGGCCAGATGCGTCCGGGTGTCGCCGCAAACGAGGACAGCGTCATCACGTTGATAGACTCACTGGTCGTCCTTCCGGAGCAGAGAACACGAGCTGTACGAGCCGAGCAACAAGAATATGCGGAGTTTCTGAGTCCCGTTCAGAGAGCACAGCTCTTGCTGACGCATCGGAGATTCGAAGCCAACACCCAGCAAATAATGCAGCGACGGTTGCCGAACCGTCCGGAGCAGGGCGGTCGAATGCCCTGAAAGCGACATCGACCACAAGATTCCATGGGGGGACCGGATTGTGGTTCCCTTTCTTCATTAGTCCGTGGCTTGCGGCAGCCTTTCCCAGCGCATCGGTTGGGTGACACAGGACCACCATTCCCCCACGGGCCCAAGACCGACTATAATTCAGCGCACGCCCGAGTGGTGGAACTGGTAGACGCGCGGGACTCAAAATCCCGTGGGGGCAACCCCGTGTGAGTTCGATTCTCACCTCGGGCACTGAAGCAAAGCGACTGGATCTTACAGCCATCACCCGTGAGAATCTGGTTGCAGGGCGTTGGACCTTCGTAAGGGGCG
>JBDGYW010000599.1:0-4479 GCA_039588935.1 Gemmatimonadota bacterium
AGCGACCTCTTCGGGAGGTGGGATTGTCTTCGGGGACAGGTCGGGCGGTTTGCCGCTCGGAACGCCTGCCGCGGGAAGGGAGTACACACGCTCGACGCGCGCCTCGCGGTCCCGTTCCACCTCGCAGGGTACCCGCTCCAGGTGACGATCGACGGATTGAACTTGCTCGATTCCGATTTGACCGTTCTAGACCGTGCCCTTTACCAAGTGGATCGAGCCGGCGCGCTTACCGTCGATCCAGTGTCGGGAGATGTGAACATTCCTCTAATAGTCAACCCGGAATTCGGTCGCCCGATCATCAGGCGCTCGACAGGCCGTAGGCTTCGTGTCGGAATGCGGGTGGGATATGAGTAACAATCGATCGTGCAAGGGGTGGCTGCCCGGGGCGTTGCTCTGCGCGGCCGCAATCGGTGGCTGCCAAAACGCGGGTGAGGATCACATCCTCGGACTCAATGCCACCGGCGTGGTCACTGGAGTGGTGTATTTCGACCGCAACGGGAGCCGCGAACACGAGATCAGTCTCGACATGCCGGTTCGTGGCATTGGACTCAGGCTCATCGTGCAGGGAGGGGCAGAGGAGACGGGCAAGGCCACATCGGACCTGTCAGGTTTCTTTTCCATCGCGAGGATTCCTTTGGGGACCTATGTCCTCGAGGTCGATCCCGAGACCGTGGCCGATTCCATGCAAGTGGTTCGGATCGACACGTCGATGGTCTTCCTGGGTGCCCGCGATTCGGTGGAAGTTGCGGTGGCGATCAGCTTTCCTATTGTCACGGTCGCGCACGCCCGGGAAGCGGTTGCAGGGGACAAGGTCTTCATAGAGGGAACGGCATTGAACAGTTCGGACGCGTTTGAAGACAGAGCACTTCACGTGGCGAGCGCCTCGGGTACTATGCGGACTACACGTGCAAGTGGGCCGCAACTCGAAGTGGGTGACAGTGTGAGGATTCGCGGTACGGTTGCCAGCCAGAACGGGTATCCCATCCTGAACGACGTGACGACCTACCTTCTTGGGATAGGGACACCGCCTACGGCCCAGGTTGTCACGACGGATCAAGCGGCGACGGCCGTTGGGGGTACGCTCGACGCGATGTTGGTCAGGATCGTGAGCGTCGCGATCGTGGATACGGCGACCGTGTTGGAAACCGGCGACTTTCGGGCAGCCGTGGACGACGGCTCGGGTCCAGTAAATGTCTATTTCGATCGGGATATTCCGTTTGACCTGCGACAGTTTGCCCCAGACACCGTCGTCACGGCGACTGGTCTGCTGATCCCGACGGCCGGTGGCTATTGGATCGTGAAGCCACGCTCGGCCGCAGACGTTCTGAGGCGATGATTCCCACGTTCTACAGGTGGGGTGTAGTGGGGGGATGGAGGCGCTCATGACAGTGACACCGGTCGAAGGGTCCAACGAAACGCCAGCGATGCCCGCAGACGTAGCGGGACGATCGAGGCGGCTCCTGGGGATGGAGAAAGTTGAGCGTGAGCGGTGGGGCAAGTTCAAGATCCGCGACGCTGAATCGACTTCTGCCAGCCTCGTGATAACCTTGGGCGCGGCTTTGCTCGTTGTAGGCATGGTGCATCTCGGGGTTCTGTGGGCGCCGGGCCGCCTTGGCCGCCCAAGTTGGGAGTTCGGTACGCTGAGCCAGACGTTCACCAACGTACCCCTGATGATGACGGGGCTCATCCTGTTGACCTACGGAAAGATCCGGCATCCTCGAACCCACCCGAGCTGGCCCCGGCGAGCTGCAGTGGGTTTCATCATCCTGGCGGTCTTCTTGTCGAGTATGGGGGCGTTTTATGCGATGGTGTTGCCGGAGGTGTTTCGGCAGGCGCCTGCTCCGTCGGTGGAGCCCCTCATCCGAACGGTCGTGCGCAACGGTGCAGAGATTGTGGTGTACCCAGCTGTGTGTCTCACTGTCGCGTTGATGCTTTGGCGAGGAGTGGCGCGGAGGGAATGAGAACGTGCGAGGCTCGCAGCCCCTTTTCCGCTCTGACTTGGGAGCTGCTTGCACCCGCAGATCAGCGATGAATCCCTAGAAGATCGTATAAATGAACGGTGCCAACGCGGATGTCTCGGCAAAAGCGAGCAGCGCGCCCATGAGCACCATGACCACGACGATCGGTAGCAGCCACCATTTCTTCCGCACCCTCATGAAATGCCAGAATTCACGTACCAGAGATTGCTGACTCATTGCCGCTCTCGCCTAGAATTGATGGTTCATCCCGCCGCGGCGGGATTCTTCGGCCGCCCGCGAGACCCAGAAGCCTCCTTCGGATTCGGTGATTGCCAGGGGATTCCGCCCAAGCAGTCGGATCACGAGTCCGATTGGCATGACCACGAGGAAGTACACGATGCCCATTACGACGGGTGTCATTACTCGCGACAACCGTCGGGCAACGCCCATCCAAACACGCTCAACTGGACCGAGCGATCTTGGTACCGTGATGGCGGCGAGCACCAATAGCCCACCGAGTGCTCCCGACACGGTGGCCGGAAGATTGTGATCGCGCCACCACAAAAGCCCGCCCAATGCGACAAGCGCCACACCGACCGTGAGCCCGAAGCGCCGTCCCTGGCGTGCGGTCAATCGAGCTGAAAATCGTTCCGCCAATCTCCTGTCTCTTTCCAGGCCGGTTGCTCATTCTTGTCGAGCAAGAACGGGCCCAACACCAAGTAGTCGATGTGTGTGCGCATGAAGCATTGGTAAGCATCTGCGGGTGTACACACTATCGGCTCACCACGCACGTTGAAGGACGTATTCACGATTACCGGACAGCCGGACAGTTGCTCAAATGCCTTGATGACACTGTAGTAATCTGGATTCGTCTCTTGGCTGACGGTTTGGACTCGTGCCGAGTAGTCGATGTGAGTGACAGCGGGGATATCCGATCTCGGGACGTTCAGTTTTTGGATTCCCCAGAAGCTCCGCTGCTCCTGGCTCATCGGGATCTGACGTTCTTTCCTGACCGGAGCCACCAGCAACATGTATGGCGAGTCGCAGCCGAGCTCGAAGTAGTCCGCGACTCGCTCGCGGAGTACGCTTGGGGCAAACGGACGAAATCCCTCGCGGAACTTGATTTTGAGATTCATCTTGGCTTGCATCTTAGGACTCCGAGCGTCCCCGATGATGCTTCGTGAGCCTAGGGCGCGAGGGCCGAACTCCATGCGGCCGTTGAACCAGCCGATCACCTTCTCTTGGCCGATGAGACAGGCAATCATTTCGAAGAGTGCGCTCGATTTGAGGCGGCGGTACGGTGCTCCGCGTGATTCGAGAAAAGCCTGAATCTCCTCGTCGGAGAACTCGGGGCCGAGATAGGCTCCCTGCATGGAGTCACGACCCGGTACCACCGTCCGGGGTCCGCCACAGTGGCGGTGCCAGATGAGCTGGGCCACGCCAAGGGCGCCACCGGCATCTCCGGCGGCGGGCTGAATCCAGAGGGACTTGAACGGCCCGTCCCGGAGGATCCGCCCGTTCCCGACGCAGTTCAGCGCCACTCCCCCGGCCATACACAGATGGTCCATCCCTGTATGGCGATGTACGGTCATCGCCATGCGCAGCATGATCTCCTCGCACACGTCTTGGATCGACCGTGCCAGATCCATCTCGCGTTGTGTGAGATCCGACTCGGGCTGGCGGGGGGGACCTCCAAAGAGCTTGTCGAACGCCCCATTGGTCATGGTGAGGCCGGTGAGGTAGTTGAAGTACTCCTGATTGAGTGTGAACGAACCGTCGTCCCGAAGATCGACGAGTTCGTTGAGGATGACGTCGACGTACTTGGGCTCGCCATAAGGTGCCAGCCCCATGACCTTGTATTCGCCGGAGTTGACCTTGAACCCCGTATAGTAGGTGAACGCGGAGTACAGCAATCCGACGGAGTGGGGCCACCGGATTTCCTTGATCAGCTCGATGTCGTTCCTACGCCCCACGCCGAACGAAGCCGTTGCCCATTCTCCGACACCGTCCATCGTGAGGATGGCCGCCTCCTCGTAAGGGGATGGGAAGAAGGCGCTGGCGGCGTGAGATTCGTGGTGCTCCGCGTAGAGGAGTTCGCCGTCATAGCCCAGGCCTCTGCGAATTGTCTTCTCCATGTGAAGCTTGTCGCGAATCCACAGTGGGGCCGCCTGGAGAAACGAACGGAATCCGCGGGGCGTCACTCCCAGATATGTCTCGAGGATCCGCTCGAATTTCAGCAAGGGCTTGTCGTAGAATCCGATATACTCGAGGTCCGAGACGCCGATTCTGCCGGACTGGAGACAATAGTCGATCGCGTGCTCGGGGAAGCTCGCATCGCCTTTTTTGCGGGTGAACCGCTCCTCCTGGGCGGCCGCGACGATCTCGCCGTCTCGCAGCAGGCACGCTGCGCTGTCGTGATAGAAGGCGGACAGGCCCAGAATGTAGCGAGATGTGGTCAACAGTCGTGCTCACCGCGTGGAGAGGGTGAAGAACGCGTGTGCCTCCTTGCGTAGCAAACCTC
>JBDGYW010000600.1:0-4479 GCA_039588935.1 Gemmatimonadota bacterium
CGGCCTTGCGTCGCATGCCCCTCACCCTCTTTGAGCCGTCTCGATGTCCATCAGTTCGCGCCCCACGAACATCTTGAGCACGGCTCGGCGGAACTCTTCGGTGAAAGTCGCCACGTCGTGGAGCGGTAGGTGCACGAATGTCCCGTCAGCGCGAAAACCGCCGTGTGTAACCAGCAGGTGCAAGTGCGGCTGCCAGTTTGCGAGTGAGCCGTGCGTTTGGATCGATGAGACAATGCCGACAGAGAGATCTTTCTCGTCATCGGTAGCCCTTATGAACGAGGTGACGGCGCGGGTGTTACCGCGACACCGAATTCGCGTAACTCGTTGGGGCTCAGTACGTCTTCCGACCTAGCCCCGCTAGCTCAACTTGCCAGAGCAGCTGACTCTCAAGGGCTCCGAAGCGAATCCTTCGGACGCCCTTTCTGTCTCTCTCAGTCTGTGTCAGTCGGTGAACTTGCTGGGTGGGTTTCCATCTCAGTCCTGTGAATCCGCGAGTAACTCACTCAATCTGCCCACAAAAGTGCCCACAGTAGGTCATCTGATATGTCGCTGGAAGTCAATCGCGTCTGTTGTGAACATGCTGGTTGAGATAGACTGGATTCCCACCAGCTTCTTCCTGCTGTCCTAGAACCACATCAGGATCACTATCACCGTCAAGATCTCCACAAGCCAATCTCAGAGTTCCGTCGAGATCGCCGAAGATCGCGCCAAGTGAGGCAAATCCACCAGTGCCGTCATTCAGCCATAACTCTGGTGCGGTACCACCGGTGTTACGGGCAATCAAGTCGACATAGCCATCCAGATTGACATCGCACAACTCACTGGTAAACGCCGAATTACCGAAATACTCTCCAGCAGCGACAAACGTTCCGTTGTTGTTCTCGTTGAGCCATATCCTGATCCCTTTCGAAGGATTGGTGACGACAACATCAATATCGCCATCACCGTCTATGTCATCACTGACGGGATCATCCACTCCGGTGCTCCCCCCCAACGCCTGCCCGGAATTCCTGAAGTTCCCGGAGCCATCATTCATCCACACTTGATCAGGTGCCTCACTCATGGTCAGGAACAGGTCAGGATACGAATCGCCGTTGAAGTCAGCTAGCGACAGGTGACCCGGGTCTCCATCCGCTCCAAACTCGGTGTCGGTTACGGTGAAAACTCCGTTGCCGTCGTTCAACCAGAGCCTATTGGGAATCTGATAGTAGGATATGAACGCGTCCATGTCGCCGTCTTGGTCAACATCATCCATCGCGATCATTCCCGGATAGTCATTGTCCTGTCCAAGGTTTTGTCCGGTATCTGAAAGACCGCCATCGCCGTCGCCAAGATAGACTTTGCACGGAGCGTCGTGCATCACCAGGAAGACATCGGGATAGCCATCCCCGTTCAAATCAGAAAGGCCAACATCATGGACACTGCCGGCAAACCTCTGGCTGCTCATGACAAAGCCGCCATTTCCATCATTCAGCCAGAGTGTGCTTGTGCCGAGGTAATCGGCGATGAACACATCATTGTCACTGTCCAAATCGACATCTGCTATCGCCAAACCAAATGTTCTCGTATCGCCTAGGATCTCGGTACTTCTCAAAAAGACAACGCTGGTGGAGTCTTGGATGCCCGCTGGCGAGGACGCGGATGTGCGTAGCGTTGGTACCAGTGTCGCAATGGCTAGGAAGGAGATTATGCCGACGGTTCTGTGGTACATAGTAGTTTCTCCTATAAGATGTCTCGCCGATCGTCCGTCACCGGTTTGTGTCGGCCTCAAACCACAACACACTCAAACCATGACCGCGCAGCCGTTGCCAGGTGCACACTATGATGCCTACGGGATCAATAAGAAGTTGGTTTCTGGACTGTGCTCGAACTTACCCGACTCCTTGGCGCCCAGTACGTTTTCCCTCCACACGCACCAGACGAAACTCACTGTAATCGCTTTGTCGCGTGAACTCGTAAACAACGACCCACGAAACTCCTACGCGTATCACAGTCTCCAAGATCTAGGCCACGTAGGGCTCAATCCGACGCCAAACAGCATAGCGGTAGGACAGTGCTACCGGTCAGCATTGGGAATCCAGACGATCATCGAACCGTTCCCGCGATTGTTCCATGCGTAGTACGGGATCATTGCGAGTTGATGCGTTCTGCCCTCTCCTGCACGAAGCTCGTTAGACGGGAACGACACCTTGACGAAATTCTGCAGCACACCGCTATCGATAGTCTCTGTCGAGATTGCAGACCGGTCCGGCAAGCCCTCAATCGAGATACGCTGCACGGGGCCACCGTTGTCGACACCCTCTGCGCAATAAACGAGGGGGCCTCGAGTCACAGCTATTCTGCCCCTGTTTGCCTCTACGTTTTCGTGCGCTCGATTGAACCGTACGTCCATCGGCAGTGTCAGCTCCACTTCGTCACCGGGGCGCCAGTTTCTGTCGATGCCGGCAAACCCTTTGTCCAATGGAATGTCTTCGATCGCACCATTGACTCTTATCTGCCAACTGCCCCCGTCCGTGATTGTGTCGGCGAATTGGTAGAGGTTCCCGGGAACAAATCGATCTGTCCTCGCCCAGCCAGGTATCCTGAGCTTCAAGCTGAACGACTGCTCCCTCTCCGGGTTGATGGTGAGATGTACACGTCCATCGAACGGGTAGTCTGTTTGCTGGCGGATCGAGACGCTGCCGTTCTCTAGGTGGACGACTGCATCGCTTCCGGCATAGAAAGATGTGTAGATCTCATTGCCGACATGCGAATACATCATGCCTGTCACCTGCGGTATGGTACGCGCGAGGTTCGAGGGGCAGCACGCAGTATTGAACCATGGTGCACGGCCCGCCGCGTTGTGATTGAAGCCGGTGGTTCCATCGGCTTCCAGCGGGTTTACGTAGAAGAACCTGTTGCCTTCGATATTCACCCCGGCCAGCGCGCCGTTCAGCAACGCAACTTCCGCTACGTCCATGAAGGCCGCATCTCTTGTGAGCAGGAACATTCGGTGACTGAACAGGACGTTGCCGACTGCCGCACAGGTTTCGTTGTAGGCTTCCGCGTTAGGCAGATGGTACGGTGGCCCAAAACCCTCGATGCCGTGCACCGCGCCCAGACCTCCGGTGATGTGCATCCGCGTATCCACGATATTGCGCCAGATACTGTGCAGGGCCGCGTCATACTCGTCGGTACCCACTAGAGCCGCCACATCCGCCATCGCCGAATACAGGTATGTCGCCCGTACCGCATGCCCTACCGGCTCACGTTGGTCGACCACCGGCAGATGCTGCTGTGCGTAGGTGGGCGCCAAATATCCATCACCCTCCGGCACGTAAGTCCTACCGCGGATGTCCAAGAACCTCTTAGCCATTTCCAAGTACAGCCGCTCTCCGGTGACGCGGTACAGCTTGACCAGGGCGAGTTCAATCTCCTCGTGGCCGGGTGCCTGGTTGACCGGCTGTCCGCCGTTGTAATCGGGGCTCCCTTCGAAGAACACCTGGTTGATGTGCCGCGCGCTCTTTTCTGCAACATCGAGCCATTTTTGCTTGCCGGTCGCCAGGTAGTAGGCGATTGCGGCCTCGTACATGTGCCCAACGTTGTACAACTCGTGGCTGTGCAGCACAAAGGAGTAAGGTTTGTCTCCCATGCCGCCACCGCCCCAGTGATCGTGGTCTTTGGATACGCCCGTGATGTGAGCCACATATAGGTAACCGTCGTCCTGTTGCGCAGCGGCAATCACGTCGATGATTTCGTCTAATCGACGTTCCAACTCGGGATCCTCTTCGATCGACAGCAGGTACGCGGCGCCCTCCATAACCTTGTAAAGGTCTGAGGAAACGAACCTGTGCGGAAACGGCAGGTCGGTTGTGTCCCCGCTCAGGAATCGGGCCGTTTTACGCAGGTTCTCTACCGCCGGGATGGTCTTGTCCAGCGCAAACGGTACGAGGGTCTCTGCCTGAGTTAGCAGCCGAGGCAACCAAAATGAGTCTTCGAGGCGCACTTCATTGATTGGTACGGGCGTGAGAGCATCGGGCTCGGAAACGACGCCTCGAGGATTGCCATCCGCCAACCGGCAACTGAAAAAACTGCACCAGACAACTACTGTAACCAAGATGAAGTTTAGCCTGCTCATGGCTGCAAAGCTCGGTTCGATTGTTGACCAAATCTACAATCGAACCTCTAAGAAGGTATTGTCAACTTGAGCTGGCGCCAGCCAGTTTTCGTGGATGAAAACGAATACGAATGGCTACCGCGGCTACCGGTTCCCTCCCGAAATCATCAGCCACGGCGTTTGGCTTTACCATCGATCTTCCCTGAGCTTCCGCGACGTCGAGGAACTCCTGGCGAAGCGGGGGATCATTGTCTCGTACGAGACCATCAGGCAGTTCTATGAAAGTGATTGTCAAGGGCGGACTTCGTCCTAGCTGATTGTTGGCGTTTGTTTCCCTTGACAATCAGCCCCAGTTCCTTGGGAGACGAGGTCTTGTGGTGTTT
>JBDGYW010000601.1:0-4472 GCA_039588935.1 Gemmatimonadota bacterium
GAGGGACTCATCGAAATAGACCGCGTCGGTGATGTGGAATCGGTATACATGGGTGCGTCCCAGCCACCCGATGTCGTTGTCAACGCGGGCATAGCCATAGTATGGATGACTGAACAGCGTGTCGGGACACCATGATGTGTTGAAGTAGTCCTCGGTGCCGGTACCGTGCAGTGAAGGGGGCCATGGCTGCCCGTCGATGAAGAACATGTCGTCACCCTCACCGTACCACATTGGACTCGGAGAGTGGACGTAGTAGTTGACACCCACAAAGTGACCCTTGCCCTCGATATCTGCGATCAGGTAGTTGCTGCCACCCGTCGTGTTCTTCCCCTGCGGGCCGAGCACTGACCACTCGTTCTCTCCGTCCGGCAAGGCCTCGGTTAGCTCGTGGTTGTACCACGCATGGAAACGGCCCATGTCTTCAGGCAGCTCATTCAGTTCCACGTAGTCCACGTAGTAATAGAAGGCGTCGATGTCCCGACCGGCATCGTTCTCGACCTCGATCCGGGCTCCGTTCGCGAACGGCATGACGAAGTAGCTTACGAGCCCGCGTCCATCAACGGGTCCCGCTGCCAGCGGTAGTGATGAATAGTTGTAGCTCTCGTCCCACCCCTGGCCGAAGAACGGCCCGATCGGCGACTCGACGCTGGGCTCACTGTTTCCGTCCCAGTACATGCGCAGGATGATGTCGTTGCGACTGAGTGTCGGTGGCGGAGGGGCGATCGTGATCCAGATGTGGTTGATCATACCCGCACCTTCGACCTCGAACAGCGTGCGTGACTCCCCGTCGGGAACGTGCTCGAAGCGGTCGTTGTTGCCGCCGCTCCGGTCGAAACTGCTGATGCGCTTGCTCGCTACATTGTCCTTGACCCGCGCCAGATCGAGGAGCGTGCCGTCGACGCCCTGACCTCGTATGGTTGCGGGCGCGAGAAGACAGGCAAAAAGCAGGGCGATTTTCGAGTGCGTGTGCATGGCCGAAGCCCCCTTTCGTTGTGGCAATGTTGCGGTCCATGACCCGTGGTCCGCAAGGGCTGGGGACTGCGTCCGACGCCATCGGCTGGACGGTTCAGGCAGGACATGTATACTCTACGCCCGGATAGGCCGATGGCGAGACCAACGCTGCCTCCACTGGCGCCCGACAAGACTCCCTACGGAGATAACTCGAGATCCGGAGGATGCCAATGCACTATCGAATGATGATCGATAAGACCTTCCCGAAGCGATCCGTAGCGTTTGTGGCAACGATGGTGTGCCTTTCCGCGGGATGCCGAAGCGGGCTCGAACGATCAACATCCGGTGCCTCGGATTCGATGACGATTACGGTGACAGACTCGGCATATCGTATTGCTCTGAATGGTGATGACATTGCGAGTTTTGTCGCTTCCGAGTTGTCGGATGTCGGCCCGCCGCAGGTCGAGCTTGGAGAGATCGTCGATGGGTGGCAGCACGTGAGTATGCGCTGGCAAGTGTCTCGTGAGACAGCCCAGGATGAACTGTCGATTCGGTTCGATATATCGGTCGAGCCCGATTTCTGGTGGGCACCTCACCTCGCACCTGAGGAAGGCTACGTGGTGGGACAGCACGTCTTTCGTGCGCCGGCTCTGATCGTCCAGGATGGTTCGGCGACGCTTGCGATCGTGCCCGATCTGGACGTCCTGGGTAGCCTCGAGCGTAATCCCTGGTTCCTGGACTTCGACGCGACGCAGAACACCATGTGGTTGGGCATGACAGAAACCGAGATTCCCGAGCACGTGCTATTCCGCAAATCGCCGGGGATGATCTTCGAACCGGGATCGGTCGAACTCAGCTTCTACGTGACAGCCTATCACGATCGGAATGAAGTGCGGAACCCGTGGTCGAAGGCGGCCGGTTTTTTGTGGAACCGGTGGGGAAAGCCTCTCTACGATTCAGGGGAACCAACTCCGGCACGGCTCGAGGACTACGTGCGTCGTACGTACGATTGGGCATTCGATAGTTGGGGTGACTTCGTCTGGCAGGAGTTCGACCTGAACGGCGTGCGAGTAGGCGCGCCGCAGTTCATCGTGAATGTATCGCAATCGCCAAATTACGAGGGGGAGTGGTACCAGCGGGAGTTCCTCTCGATCTGGAATCAAGCCTGGTTCTCGTCACTTCGAAGTGCTTCGGGGTTGTTCCGGTATGCACGCAGTGTTGGGGATGAGGAACTGATGCGAAAAGCACGTCTCACCAAGGAGCTTGCGCTCGCTGCCCCAATGGAAAACGGTCTGTTCCCGTCAGTGATTCGCACAGACAACGAAACTCTGAACTTGAAAGGCTCCGAAGTCAGAAGGCCGCAGGGATGGGAGCATGCATACTGGACCAGCTCCAACCGTAGCCCGCGCGACCACGGTATCACCGCAGACTGGTATCACATCCTGGACGCCAGTTGGACGGCCCTGCTGATGCTGCGTTGGCACGAGGAACTCGAACAGGACGGGCGCTTGCTCGAATACGCCCGCGCGTATGGCGATCGCCTGCTCACGCTGCAGGATTCTGACGGTTTCTTCCCCGGCTGGCTACATCCGGAGACCCAACAACCAGGTCCGGTGATGAACCAAACGCCGGAAACCAGCATGAGCGTGACTTTTTTGCTGAAGCTCGCGGAGCTGACGGGCGAGCAGGATTACCGGAGGGTCGCTGTCGAAGCGATGGACGCAGTACTGGAAGAGATCGTCCCCGATGGGCGCTGGGAGGACTTCGAGACCTACTGGTCGTGCTGCAGGTGGGGCCACGACACGTATCTGGGCAGCAAGATAGAGCGCAACGCCATGCACAAGCAGAACACGTTCTCGATGTTCTGGACCGCCGAGGCGCTGCTCTTGGCTTACCGTGCAACAGGCGAGTCTCCGTATCTACATTGGGGGCGACGTACTCTCGACGAACTGTCCATGGCCCAGCAGGTTTGGCAGCCGCCCTTCATCTACGTGCCGGCGTTGGGTGGATTCGGTGTCATGAATTCGGATGGTGAGTGGAACGACTCGAGGGAGACATTGTTTGCCGAGCTTTTCTTGGAGTACTATCGCGAGACCGGCAATCGGGAGTATTTCGAGCGAGGAGTCAGTGCGCTGAAATCAGGTTTTGTCATGATGTATTGCCCCGAGAACCCCGCAGTGATGGAGATGTGGGAGAAGGTCTATCCGTGGTTCGGACCTGAGGACTACGGCTTCACCATGGAGAACTACGGTCACGGCGGGCGCACCAGTCCCGAAGGTGAGGGAATGGGTGTCTTCACCATATATGACTGGGGTAACGGCGCGGCTGCGGAAGCGGCCATGCGCATTCTCGATCACTACGGTCATGTGTACATCGATCGAGAGCGCGGGTTGGGTTTTGGCATTGACGGGGTGCAGGTGAGCCGCTCCGACGAAGGATGGCAGTTGCGCAATGAGGTTGGTGACTCCAGTATCCTGCGTATCGTCTTCGAGGACGGCAACGTCCAAGAAGTGGAGAACGACGCCGAGGTGCTAATTCGTGAGCCAACGCGCCACTGACCTGACGCCCTCAAATCCAGGGATGTCGCAAGGCGACGTGGATACCCAATCCCAGGACGGTCCGATCGTTGGTTTGCGCGACATCCGCAAGTCCTTTGGGCCGGTCGAAGTATTGCACGGGGTAGATCTCGAAGTAGCGCCCGGTGAAGTGCACGCCCTTGCCGGTGAAAACGGAGCTGGCAAGAGCACGCTGATCAAGATTCTCTCCGGCGTCTACAGAGAATTCTCTGGCGAAATGATGGTGGCGGGTCACGAGCGGCGCTTCTCCCACCCTATTGAAGCAGCACGCGCCGGTATTGCCACGATACATCAGGAACTCTCCCTCGTTCCCTCGCTGAGTGTTACGGACAATCTGTTCTTGGGACGTGAGATGACGGGGAGATTCGGTTTCGTCGAGTTCGAATCACAAGAGGTTGAGGCCGCCAGAATCCTGGAGAACCTGGAACTCGATGTTTCTCCCCGCACTCTGGTCGAGGAGTTGCCCCTGTCGATCCAGCAGCTACTGGAGATCGGCCGGGCTTTGGCACGCGAAGCCAACGTCCTGGTATTCGACGAACCGACCAGCGCATTGAACGATCACGAGGCGCGTATCCTTTTTGGTCGGGTTCTGGCATTGCGGGCCGAGGGTCGAGGCATCGTGTACATCACGCACAAGATGGAGGAGATCTATCAGCTAGCCGATCGCATTACGGTATTGCGAGACGGTCGGTTGGTGGGTACGGCACTCTCGTGGGAGCTCCCTCCGAAGGAACTCGTCAGGTGGATGATCGGCAGGGATGTGGTCGCAGACGTCGAAGAGCGGCAGGCGCCTTCGGAAGAGCCCGCCCTCGAAGTGTCTGGGCTACGAGTCGCGCACAAGGAGTTGCCAGAAAGATCCGTTGTGGAGGACATCTCCTTCTCTCTTCGAAAAGGAGAGATCCTGGGGCTGGCCGGATTGCAGGGCTCAGGTGTCAGCGAGGTGAT